>PULL01000013.1 GCA_003550945.1 Thioalkalivibrio sp.
CACAGCATTTTCGGAGCGGATTCTGCCGATTTCGGAAGCCGTTGCGGAGCGCTGGGGGCGAAACAACGTCCCGGACTCCCTGCCGGTAATCGACGGCCTGCTTGCGGCGACTGCCCAGGAACATGGGCTGACGCTGGTGACGCGGAATGTTCGGGATGTGGAACGGTGCGGCGTGTCGCTACTGAACCCATTTTCTGATCAAGCTGCGCCTTGACCATCCGCCGTCTCTCTTCCTGTGTCCATCGACTGGATGAGAACGTTCTGGCCGAGCACCTGAACGACGCCCGCAGCTACCGACGCATCGCCGGGTGCTTCACCAGTTCGTTGGTCGAGATCGCCCTCGAGTGGCTGGAGGCGGTCGAGGAGGTCCGCGACTCGGAGGACCTGGCCCCGACGGCACAGATCGAGTGGTTGCTGTACCGCGAGGACGTGGCCATGCAGCCCTGCCAGAGGCGGGCCAGTGGAGCCCACTGCACAGGGGTTCGATTCCCAAACCGAGCAACAAATGGGGTGGGGTATGTGGTGGGGTATCGTCATTTGGCCTCTCGGTAAGTGGTTGATATAATTGACCGAAAAGGACCGATATGGAGGTGACCCCAGCCTCCATCACTCGTTTCATGAATTGCGAGAATTTGCTCTCCCTGTGTCGCTTTTGGCACGGGTGCTTGTCCCTGTTCTGCGATTGGAATCGGCGCCGCCGCGGCACACTTATTCTCGGCGGTCGTTTCAGACCACCAAGATCGACCCTGAAGGCGCGATTCACCCCCGTTTTTGGCCCGTTTTCCATGCAAAAACAGTGGCCTGTCTTGGTCCAACCCCGGGGCGATGTTCAGGAAGGATGCTCGGATCAATATCCGGCTTTCCTCCAAGGATTTGCGCGGGCTCAAGAAGAAAGCACCGGCAGAAGGCATTCCCTACCAGACCCTGGTCGCAAGCATTCTCCACAAGTACGTTGAAGGTCGGTTGCACGAGGACCGATAGCGAGGTGGTCGGCAATCGTGGGTAGCAGTGACTCCGAAGGAAAATGGCTCGGCTCGTCAGTAGAGTCGTCGCTGCTGCGATCCCGTGGTGTCAGGTGCTTGGAAGACCGATTCCAGGTACGAAATGGGGCCTCGAAGGCTTGTTGCAGGGGCTGAAATGGAGTGTTTTTCGATTGATATCAAGGGCTTGTCTTGGTCCGACCCCGGAAGTGGGATATCGCTATTTGGCCTTCGCTAAGCCTATGATATTTGCGCCCGCGTGGCGGCTTCCGAGCGTATTCGGCGGCCCGCTGCGGCGCAGCCCGGAGTTTCCCCAAACATTTCAAAAAGGGACCGCCCCTGCGGCAACCCCGACCCAAGACCAAAGGAGGTCTAGCTGTGCACATGTTCCTGAAAACCGTACGTACGCTGGTAATCGCCATGCCCTTCTTGCTGTTGGGCGCGAACGCCCAGGCGGACGCCCCGGATGACAAGCCGTTCGCGGAGCACAAGCTGGTGCTGCAGATCAGCGACGCCGACCCGGGCCGGCAGACCTTGGTCCTGAACGTGGCGAACAATGCCATCCGGCACTTCGGACCCGAGAAGATCGATGTCGAAATCGTCGCCTTCGGCCCGGGGCTGAGCCTGCTGTTTGCCGACAACCCCAACGCCGCACGTGTCGACAGCCTCGCGCAGGATGCTGGCGTGCGCTTTGCCGCCTGCGGAAACACCGTGGCCGCAGTGACCCGCATGCGTGGTGAGCCGCCCGTCCTCCACTCGCGCGCGATTGACGTCGATGCTGGTGTGGTGCGCATCATGGAACTGACGAACGCCGGCTACACGCTTATTTCGCCCTGAGCGTCGCCACAGGATCGCCCCAGGTGCGTGGGGCGATCCGGCCCCGGTCCGGTTAGCCGCACGAACGGGGGATGACGCGAAATTGTCTATCCTCGAGAGACGACGCGAGGCCTTGGCTGAGACTGCCAGGAATGTGGGAAACCGTGTTCCGAGCAACTAGCACGCCACGCAGTCGGGAAGGGTAGTGCGGGAGAGGTGGTCGGGGTGTCGAGGCGATAAATGGTCACGGAAAGCGCCGGCTCCGGGCCCAGCAGAAAGCCGGGCATCTCCCGCATTCGCTCGCGGAAATAGCGGGTGAGCAGCAATTTCTCGCGCAGCGCGGCACGAAACGGGGCGGTGCCGTGCAGCATCAGCGGTAGCCACATTCGCAGCGCGCGGAAGTGCCGGGTCAACTCGGGTGACAGATCGGCGGGCGAGAGCTCGTCCACGCTCTGCAATGCATCCTGCATGTAGTTGGCGGTGTAGTGGTGTGAATCGAAGAGTTTTTGTCCGTCCCGCACCAGCAGGCCACCCGTGCCGTAGGGCAGGAACAGAGCCTTGTGGGGGTCGACCACTACGGAGTCGGAGCGCTCGATGCCCTTGAAGCGCCCGCGGGCCTCATCCACCAGCAGGAAGAATCCACCATAGGCGGCGTCGACATGAAACCAGGCCTCGTGCTTTGCGGCCAGGTCTGCGAGTTCATCGAGCGGGTCGATCGCGCCGGTGTCGGTGGTACCGGCGGAGCCGATGATCAGGAAGGGCCGCAGCCCCGACGCTCGGTCATGCGCCAGCTGTTCGCGCAGCGTGGCCACCTCGATGCGATAGTCGGCATCAAGTGGGATGTCCCGGCGGATGGCTTCGGCCAGACCGGCGATCCGGATCGCCTTGCGCAGGCAATGGTGCATGTGTGCCGAACCGTAGATCACGGACTCCCGGATCCGGTCGCTGCGGATGCCAAGGGCATCGCGGGCGGTCACGATCGCGCTGAGGCTGGCGATGCTGCCGCCGGAGGCGAGATGGCCGGCTGTGGTCGCGGGGTAGCCGACGAGGTCCCGGAGCCACTCCAGCATCATGTTTTCCATCTGCACCGCGCCGGGGCTCGCGTAGTGGATTCCGGTGTACGTGTTGGAGACCGCGGCCAGATAGTCGGCCAGCGCGCTGGCATACAGACCGCCACCCGGGATGTAACCGAGGTGCCCGCCGCTCGCCGGGTTCAGGCCGTTGTCGAATACCGTCGAAGCGAGAATGCGCAGCGCTTCGTCGAGGGCATACCCGTCTTCGCGAATCGGCCAGGATCGGATGTTCTCTGCCGGCAGGCCGGCACGATAGGCAGGTAGGGAGTGCATCCGGTCGGTCAGATCCAGGCCGAGGCGCACGGTGGATGCCGTCCACTGGTCGCAGGATTCGGTGCGCGGTTCCAGCGCCTTGCTGCTGGCTTCAGCTTCCGCGATCGCTTCGAGCAAATCCAAACTCCGGGGCGATCCCCCTGTGTCAGCCACCGCACGGCTCCTGACCGGATGGAACCGACAGTATAAATGGACGTGGGGTCGGATCGGCGCCGTCCCTCACCCGGTGGTGGCCCGGCCAATGAGTGGCTCCCGGGTGGTACGATTCCGCCTCCATGGCACCGCTGATCTACTCGCTGGACCTCGCCGGCACTTTCGTTTTCGCACTTTCGGGCGGCCTCGCCGCGGCGAGGATACGGCTCGACCCATTTGGCTTCGCGGTGGTCGCGATCGTGACCGGGCTCGTCAAGCGGTTGCGCGAGATGGGCGTGGGTGCAACGCACGTGAATCGCGTGCTCGACGGTTCGAGGACGACTGACGCGGCGATCTGCACGTTCGTTGATCAGGGCGGCATGCTCCTGATCACGAAGGATGGTGATTTCCGGGATAGCCATTATCTTCGAGGTTCGCCCGCACGAGTGCTGAGAGTCACTCTGGGTAACCTGCCAAACGCCGAGCTGGTGATGTTGCTGGAACGTTACTGGGAGGCGATCGTCGAGTCCGCCGCACAGGAGCGCTGCTATCTCGAACTATCCCGAGAGGGGCTGATTCGTTTGCCTACGGCAAGCTGATCCCAAAGATACCCCTTTGAGGCGCGGAGCCCCGGTGTGAGCTTGGACCAGACGCGCCTTTGCCGGGGGCCGGTTGGCGACCCAAAACGGGCGCTCAGGCGCCGCCCACGAACGACCCGTCACCGACATTCTGCGGACGCACGGGAACCTTAATCATGAGCTGGATTTCGACGTATGCGACCACACTCCCGAAACCGGAATCGACCCCGCATCCGTCAGATCACCACCTTCC
>PULL01000060.1 GCA_003550945.1 Thioalkalivibrio sp.
CGGACGTCCGTGGCGAGGTCTGGCTGCTGAACATCTGGGCGCCCTGGTGCAGCATCTGTCTGAAGGAGCATCGCGTGTTCCGCGAGCTGATCGGCGACGAGGTGCCGATATACGGGCTGACCTGGAAGGATCTCGACCGCGAAGCGGCGCCCATGCTCGCGCGCAACGGCAGCCCCTACGTGAAGGCCGTGGACGACGTCGACGGCCGCGTTGCGATCCGCTATGGCGTCACCGTGACCCCCGAGACCTTCGTGATCGACCGCCATGGCGTGATCCGGATGAAGCACGTGGGTCCGATCACCCCACGGGTCTGGGACGAGAGATTCCGGCCCCTGCTGCGGGAGCTCCAGACATGAGATCGGGCATCCGAATCGCCGCCGCGTTGCTGTGGCTGCTGGCGCTGCCGCTGTCGGCCAGTCAGCCGGCGCTTCCCAACGCGGACGACCCCGTGCTCGAGGCGCGCCTGAACGCACTGGCGGTAGATCTGCGCTGCGTGGTCTGCCAGAACGAATCGCTGGCGGAATCCAGGGCCTCGCTGGCGCTGGATCTGCGCGAGGAAATCCGCGAGATGATGCGCGACGGCCTGACCGACGACGAAGTGGTCGAGTCCCTGGTCGCGCGCTACGGCGATTTCGTGCTCTACCGGCCGCCGGTGAAGCCGCTGACCTACGCGCTCTGGGGCGGACCCTTCGTTTTCCTGTTGATCGGAATCGGCGTCGCTGCGGCAACGTTGCACCGGCGCCGTTCGATGCCGGAATCGGAGTCGATCAGCCCCGAAGCGTTGCGCCAGGCGGCCTGGCTGCTCCAGTCCAATGACGTTTCCCCTGGCGCACAGGCGCCCGAAACCCCCGGGGGGCCGCGGCCCCCATCGTCACAAGAGAGGTGAGTCCGTTGAGTGCCCATCTGAGTCTGATCGTTTTCTGGTTCGCCGCCCTGCTGCTGCTCGCGGCAGTTCTTTTCTGGGTCCTGCCATCGCTGTTCCGGGGCATACCGGCACGTGAACGGCTCGACCGTCGCGAACTCAATATCGCGGTGTACCGGGACCAGTACCGGGAACTCGAGGAGGATTATCGCAACGGGCTGATCAGCGACGAACAGCGCGACGTCGCAAGGGCCGAGCTGGAGGCCCGGCTGGCGCAGGACGCACTGAGCGGAGAACCCGAGCCATCGCCGGTGTCCCGAGGGGGGCGCCGCGCCGGCTTCGCGCTCGCGACGGTGATACCGGTGCTTGCCGTCGCCGGTTATCTGGTCGTCGGAGATCCCGGCTTTGTCGTAAAGGTGGCCGAGGCGACGCAGGCCGAGGAAGAACGCCAGCAGAAGATGGAGGAGGCGCTGCGCCGGCTCGATGAGCAGGTCGACCGGGCGCTGGCCGATCTCGAACAGGCGGTTCGCGACGATCCCGACGATGGAGTCAGCTGGGTATTCCTTGCCAATGCCTATATCGCGCGGGACCGTTGGGACGACGCCGAATCGGCCTACGCGCGCGCCTACGACCTCCTGCCGGAGAAGGCGACCGTCCTTTCCGGCTACGCCGAGGCCCTCGCGGTGAATGCGGGCAGGAATCTCGCCGGCCGTCCGATGGAGCTGATCCGGCAGGCGCTGCAGATCGATCCCGACGATCAGAAGGCCCTGGAACTGGCGGGAATCCACGCCTATCAGAACGAGGAATTCACGACCGCCGCGTACTACTGGAACCAGGCGCTGAGACAGATGCCCGAGGGTAGCCCGGCGCACGCCGAGCTGACCGCGATGGTGCGCAGTGCGCGCGTTCGTGGGCACACCGAAGCCTTCGGCGGCGCGGGCATGCTGGCCGCGCCGTCCGCTTCGATCAGCGGGGTCGTGGAGATCGCTCCGGACCTCTTGGCCAAGGCGCAGCCCAGCGACACCGTCTACCTGTTCGCGCGCACCCGTGGTGCGGGCACGCCCATCGCGACGCTGAGTACCCGGCTCGACCAACTGCCGGTCGACTTCCTGATCGACGACGGGCTGGTGACGAACCCCGAGCACATGCTCTCCAATTTCGAGAGCATCACCCTGGTGGCTCGGGTCTCGCGCGACGGGGATGGGCGCGCGCGCCCCGGAGACCTCGAAGGGGTGCTCGAGACGGTTGATGTGGGCAGCCGTGGGGTCCGTCTCGTGATCGACACGGTCCGTCCGTGAAGCGGATGCGTCTCGGCTTCAGTGGATCCCGGTCAAGAAGCCCTGTTCCCGGCACTTGCGTTGACAGCCACTCAGGGTGCAGCCTGATGGCGGCGCCCGCGCTGGGTGGCCACAGATTTTCGGGCTGATCTGCGGGAGAAACGCATGACGGAAGAACCCAAGCGGCGCAGCTGGCTGGTATTCGTGCCGGTGCTTGCGCTGATCGCGGTGGTGGGGCTGCTCGCCGGCGCGCTGGTGTGGAACATCATGAATGTGCCCGAACCGCTGGTCGGGCGTGAGGCGCCGGCCTTCGACTTGCCGCAACTGCACGATCCGAATGCCCGGTTTACCCGGGAGGACCTGGTCGGCAAGCCGGCGCTGGTGAACGTCTGGGCCTCGTGGTGCGCGACCTGCGTGCAGGAGCGCGGCACCCTGGTTCAGCTCAGGCGCATGGGGATTCCCGTGTACGGCTTCAATTTTCAGGATACGCGGGAACAGGCGATCGCTTCGCTCGCGCGCGGCGAGGATCCATTCAGTCTGGTCGGCTTCGATCCCCGTGGTCTGACCAGCGCCGAGTGGGGTGCCCATGCAACCCCGGTCACGTTTCTTCTGGACCGGCATGGCATGGTCCGCTTCAAGCACGTCGGGCCGCTCCACGCCGACCTCGTGAGCCGCCAGCTGTTGCCGCTGTACCGGCAACTGGCGTCGGAAACATGAACCACGATTACGAAAGCGGCCCTCGCGTCCTCGCGGCGTCCGGGCGTTCCGATCTCTGGAGTACTGAATGAGCCTGTTTTGGTCCCTTGCTGCTGCACTGACGGTCCTGTCGTTCCTGTTCGTATTGCTGCCACTTTGGCGAACTCGTGCCGTGACCCCGCGGCCGCGTCAGGTCGAGGGCCAGGATCTGGGCTTGAACATTTACCGCAGCCAACTTGCCGAGTTGGAAGCGGACCGCAAGGCCGGGGTCGTGTCCGAGGCTCAGTTTCTCGCAGCCAAGGTTGACCTGCAGCGCAGTTTGCTGGAAATGGCGGAAGAAGGCCGGGGCCACCCGGGCGCGGCGGGACGGTCCTGGCGCTGGCCGGTTGCCGCCGTGGTCGCTGCGGTCTTGCCGTTGTTCGCGATCGTGATTTACACCGAGCAGGGTGCTGGGCTGCAGGGCATCGATCCTCCCCGTCAGGTCGCGGAGCAGGAAGCCGCGGTCGAGGCCGTGGACCCGGACGCGGAAGCGGCGATGATCATCGCGGCGCTGGAGGAGCGTCTTGAAGCCTCGCCAGACGATCCGGTGGGCTGGGCGCTGCTCGGGCGCGTGTATCATGCGATGGGCCGGACACGCCTGGCGGCTGACGCTTACGCCAACTCGCTGGAGCACGGCGGGAATCATGATGCGGACATCCTGGTGGACTATGCGGACGTTCTTGCCACGATGCGCAATGGCAACCTCGAGGGACGGCCCAGCGATCTGCTGCGCCGGGCACTGGAGATCGATCCGAATCACGTGACCGGCCTGTGGCTGGCGGGAACGGCCGCATTTCGGGCCGGGGACTATCCGCTTGCGCGCGAGCATTGGCAACGCATCGCCCGGCAGACGTCGCCGCAGTCGGAGACCGGCGCGATCATCCGGGCCAATCTTGCGGAAGTCGAGGCGAGAATCGCGGGCGACCGCTGAGGTCATCGGGGCTCACGCGCGAGGAGCCGACGGCCGGGTCCACTGTCCGGTCCCAGGGAGCGGATGCGGCCCAGGCATCCGTACCCGAGCATCATCGGCGCGGCCACGGATCGCGGCGTGCCCAGGAGGAGGGCCATGCTTGACAGAATTCGCCACTCGCTGATCTGGCGCCTTGGCATTGCGCTGTCCCTGGTGGCCTTCATGGCGCTGTTCGGGATCCTGTCCTCGGTGGTCATTGCCGAGAAGCTTCGGGGGGCGGCCACCGCGATCAACGATGCGGGCAA
>PULL01000194.1 GCA_003550945.1 Thioalkalivibrio sp.
AGGGCCTGACCAATGCCTACCTCGAATGGCAACAGACCGGGCTGCCCGTGCACAACTGGAGTCTGTGATGGCCGGGCCGCTGTTCGACGAGTACGACGCGTTGCCGGAAGGCTTCCTTGCCGCCCGCCCCGAGGATCTGCACCGCATCCTGCCGCGCCCCGCGATCGTCCGGCTCCCGGGAATCCGCAGCCCGGCGGTGGCGGTGGTGCTGCTGCTGCATGGCAACGAACCCGTCGGGCTGCAGGCGGTACAGCGTCTGCTGGAGCACTATGCCGATCGCCGACTGCCGCGCGCGCTTACGCTGGTGGTCGGCAACGTCGAGGCGGCGGCGGTTGGGCAACGGCACCTGGACCGTCAGCCCGACTTCAACCGCATCTGGCCGGGGACGGAGCAGCCCGGCTCGCAGGAATCCCGGATGTTCGAGCAGATCGTCGACCGGCTGCGTGCGGATGGCCTGTTCGCTGCGATCGACCTGCACAACAACACCGGCCGCAACCCGCACTATGCCTGCGTGAACTTCCTGGACGACGGCTTTCTGAATCTGGCCGGCCTGTTCGGCCGCACGGTGGTGTATTTCACCCGGCCGCGCGGTGTCGCGTCGATGGCGCTGGCGGCAATTGCCCCCTCGGTGACGCTCGAGTGCGGGCATCCGAATGACGCAGCCGGCATCCGGCACGCCACGGAGTTCATTGACGCGGTGCTGCACCTGAGCCGGTTTCCGGACCACCCGCCCGACGCCCGGTCGATCGAAGTCTTCCACACCGTCGCCCAGCTGCGCGTGCGCCCGGGCCTGCGCGTGGGTCTGGACGAAGCCTCCGACGTGGTGCTGGAACCCGATCTCGATCGGATGAATTTCCGGGTGCTGCCGGCCGGCGCGCGGCTGGTGCGCCAGACGGGGGGCACCGGCGGATCCCTGGTCGCGACAGACTCGGACGGTCGCGACGTCACCGCGGACTACCTCGATCAGGACGGGCCGGACGTGCGCCTGCGCCGGCCGATGATGCCGTCGATGCTGACGCTGGATACCAAGGTGATCGCGCAGGACTGCCTGTGCTACCTGATGGAGCCGCTGGAGATCGGAACCGACGCGGTGTCGATCAGCCGTTCGGCGAATGGCTGAAAGCGCGGGCGTCGGGTCCCGCTCAGGCCGAGGCTACCGAACCCGTTTCGGCGCGACACCTCCCTTACCGGATCCAAACCACACGCTGTGGCCCGTTAGCGTGAAATGTAGCCACGGATACACACGGATAAACACGGAGATTGTTTGATTGACACCCTATCCGTGTTCATCCGTGTGTATCCGTGGCTGGACTTTTCATCTTTCAGGGTGGCCCGCCGCGGCCATGGCGGTTAGGGCCGTGCATCCGAGCAGCGCCCAATGCCGCCCGTACAGGCGCGTTCGGCGTACATAACGAGAAGAGGAGGCAGGAATGAAGGTTTTGATCGCGGGTGTCGTACTGATGCTGGCGGGCCACACGACCGTATCCGCCGACCCGGCGGATTCACGCTTCGAAATCGTCGACGACGGCGCGGTGGTGCTCGATCACCGGACCGGTCTTTACTGGGCACGCTGCAGCGTCGGCCAGAACTTGGTGGACAACTTCTGCGCGGGACTCGCAAACCGCTACACCTGGGACCATGCGAACACCCTGGAGTCGGACCTCGCTGGGAATAGCGACTGGCGGCTCCCGACCGTCGAGGAACTCAAGACGCTGGTCGAGTACCGGGTGTTCAATCCCGCGATCGACCCTGCCGCCTTCCCGAACACGCCGCCGTCAAACTTCTGGTCCAGCTCCGAAGCCGCCTACGACGCCTTCTACGCCTGGACGGTGCACTTCGCCAACGGCTTCAGCAACTGGCGGCACAAGCGCCAGCGCTTCGAAGTCCGGCTGGTCCGCGACGGGGACTGACGGTCGTCGGGCGGAACCGGCGCGGTACCGCCATGGCTGGTGGGGACGGCCGGAATCGAACCGGCACGGGATCGCTCCCAGCGGATTTTAAGTCCGCTGCGTCTACCAGTTCCGCCACGCCCCCGGTGTCGACACGCAGATCTGAAGCACCGCAACGGATCTCTGCCGCGATGAGCCGAGGATGGTACCGGAAATCGGCCGAACGGGGCAGCCGGGTGTCCGTGGGGGCACGACGCCACCGGGCCGCGGCAGCATGACGGGGGACGCGGCAACCGCAGATTTCGTCTCCACCGGCATCCAGGGCCTGGACGAGGTGCTGGACGGCCTGCGCATCGGCGACAACGTCGTCTGGCGCGTGGACGACATCGCCGATTACCGCCACTTTGTCGCGCCCTTCCTCGGCGCGGCCGCCGCCAATGACCGCCTGATCATCTACCTGCGTTTCGGCAACCACGCCCCGCTGGTGCCCCCGGGTCCTGGCGTGCGCATCGAGGAGATTGATCCGAGCGGCGGTTTCGAGCCGTTCACCGCACGCGTCTACGACCTGATCACCGAGCACGGCCGCGGCGCCTTCTACGTCTGCGATTGCCTTTCGGACCTTCTTTCCGCCTGGGCGACCGACTACATGGTCGGCAACTTCTTCCGGGTCGTCTGCCCGTACCTGTTCGAACTCGACACCGTCGCCTATTTCGTTCTGCACCCCCAGCAGCACTCCCACGTGACGCTTTCCCGCATCCGCGAGACCACGCAGGTCCTGATCGACGTGCACCACGCGGAGGACGAGCGCCAGATCCAGCCGGTAAAGGTCTGGCGCCGCCAGTCACCGACGATGTTCCTGCCGCACCGGCAGCGCGACGAGAAGTTCCTGCCGGTGATCGACAGCAGCGACGCGACCCGGCTGCAGGCAGCCCTCGCCCACCGCCGCGAGGGCACGAGCCGGCGCCAGCTCGACTGCTGGGACCGGATCTTCCTGGAGGCCGGCGAACTCGCACTGCCCGGGGCCGACGACACCCGGCGCAGCGAGGTGCACGAACACCTGCTGCAGATTTTGATCGGCCGCGATGCCCGGATGCTCGAACTCGCCCGCCGCTACCTGACGCTGGAGGATCTGCTCGCGATCCGCAGCCGCATGATCGGAACCGGATACATCGGCGGCAAGGCGGTCGGCATGCTGCTCGCGCGCAGGATCCTGCTCGCGGAGGATCCGGAGCACTGGTCCCGCCATCTCGAACCGCATGATTCCTTCTACCTCGGCTCCGACGTCTACTACGCCTACCTGGTCCACAATGGCTGGTGGCCGCGCATCATGCGCCAGCGCACCGACGCCGGATACTTCGAGGAAGCGCGCTCGCTGCACCGGGACATGCTCCACGGCGAGATCCCGGGCGAAGTCCGGCTCGAACTCGAGCGCATGCTCGACTATTTCGGGCAATACCCGATCCTGGTCCGCTCCAGCAGCCTGCTCGAAGATGGCTTCGGCAACGCCTTCGCCGGCAAATACGAAAGCACGTTCCGCGTGAACCAGGGATCGCCCGAGGCCCGGCTTGCCGAACTGGAGGACGCGATCCGCCTCGTCTTCGCCTCCAGCATGGGCGAGGACGCACTCGTGTACCGGCAGCAAAGGGGACTCGCGCACCAGGAGGAGCCGATGGCCCTGCTGTTGCAGCGGGTGAACGGGCGCTACCACGGCCCGTTGTACCTCCCGGACGCGGCCGGGGTTGGCGTCTCCCGCAACGTGTTCGCCTGGGATCCGGACATGGACCCGCGCGCAGGTATGGTCCGGATCGTGCTCGGTCTGGGCACTCGGGCGGTGGACCGGATCGAGGGGGATCACGCCTGCGTGGTCGCGCTGGACCAGCCGCAGCGGCGGCCGTTCCGTGACGCCGAGGATGCCTGTCGGTTCTCGCAGCACGCGGTGGACGTCCTCGACATTCTCGGCAACCAGCTGCGCTCCGTGCCCCTGAGGACGCTCGTCGCCGATGCCCCGGGCCTGCCCCTGCGCTGGACCGCCGAACTGGACCGCGAGGCCACCCGGCGCTCGCGTGAGCGGTCAGAGGGCGGCCCCGTCTGGCGCCTGACCTTCGCTCCCCTGCTGCGGGAGACCGGGTTCGTTGCGATGATGCGGCGACTGATGGATGAACTGGAACGGGCGTACGACT
>PULL01000066.1 GCA_003550945.1 Thioalkalivibrio sp.
ATGGACGAGACGCCGCTGCTGGCGCTATCGCTGCTGCGCCGGAACCCCTACCTCGATCCGCTCAACAGCATCCAGATCCACCTGCTGCGGGAGTCGCGCGCGGCGGAAGCCGCCCAGGAGGCGGATGTGGAGGCGGAAAACCCCTGGTTGTCGCCGCTACTGCGTTCCATCAACGCGATCGCGGCGGGCATGCGCAACACCGGCTGACTGCACTCTCCCACGCAACACCGCGGATCAGTATCCCCGCTCGCGGGGGAGGGCTGGGGTGGGCGTGCGGCGCCGGCACCGGCCCCCCCCGGCCCCGCTCCCACAAGCGGGAGAAGGGAGAATGCGCGAACTCTCGCGCGATCGTAAGCACTGGGGGATATGGTGGGATCGCTTGCGGCGCGCCCACCGGCGCGCGGGGCCGGGTCAGGCGGCCTGAACGGGGATCTGGTGTCCGGTGTGCGTGATGCGGTTGCCCGGACCCATGTAGACCAGGTTGGGCGTGAACGAACGCGCTTCGGCGGCGTCGAGCTGGCCGTAGGCGCAGATGATCACGCGGTGGCCAACCGCCGCCTTGTGCGCAGCGGCGCCGTTCACCGAGATCACCCCGGAGCCCGCTTCCGCCTCGATCGCATAGGTGGTGAAGCGTTCCCCGTTGTCGATGTTGTAGATCTGGATCTGCTCGAACGGCAGGATGCCAGCGGCCTCGAGCAAACGGGTATCGATCGCGCAGGAGCCCTCGTATTCGAGCTCGCAGTGCGTGACGCGGGCCTTGTGCAGCTTGCCCTTCAGTAAAGTAATCATCATCGGCGAAAACTCCGGTGACGCTAGCGTCCAGCAGTCATTGTGCGGTGCATTATGGGGGAATCATGCCGGAGCGGCAATCTTCCCGACTCTCAGGCGCAGATTATCGATCAGGCGGACGCCGTCAAGCCAGGCGGCCGCCAGCAGGATCAGATCCCGGTCCCCGGCCCGGGGTTCGCCCAGGTCGTCCGCACGCCGGATGCTGAGGTAATCCGGCCGAAAACCCGCGTCGCGCAGCCGGGTCTCCGCAGTCGCGAGAAGCTCCGGGAAGATCGTTGGCCACTGGTCGGGCTCCAGCAGGCAGGCTTCCACCGTGTCCCGCAGGCAGCGATACAGTTCCGGTGCGCGAACCCGCGCGGCGGCCGACAACTGCCCGTTGCGGGAACTGAGCGCCAGCCCGTCGCTCTCGCGCACGGTGGGCACCCCATCGACGAGCACCGGGAAATTCAGCGACGCGACCATGCCCTGGATCAGCAGCAACTGCTGGTAATCCTTCTCACCGAAGACCGCGAGATCGGGCTGCACAAGATTGAACAGCTTCGCGACCACGGTGGCGACACCATCAAAGTGGCCCGGGCGCGAGTCGCCCTCAAGGGTTTGGGACAGCCCGGACACCACGACCCGCGCGGGCACCGGTTCGTGTTCCGGGTACATCTCGGAAGCCTCCGGGCAGAACAGCGCGTCGACGCCCGACTCGGCCAGCAGCTTCGCATCGGCCTCGAGCGTCCGCGGGTAGCGGGAGAGGTCCTCGGGACGGTCGAACTGCAGGGGGTTCACGAACACGCTGACCAGCACGCGGTCCCCGTGTTCGCGTGCGTATCGCACCAGCGCAAGGTGGCCCGCGTGCAGATTGCCCATCGTCGGCACGAACGCAAGCTTCTGCCCGTCCCTGCGGCGCCACTCACGGCACAGGGCGGTGACCTGGCGACGATCCCGGACGATGCGCATCGGATCAGACGAAGGTGTGTTCGCCGGAAACGGGGAACTGGCGCTCGCGCACCGCGGCCGCGTAGGCCGCGATGGCCTGCTCGAGCCCGCCGGCGCCAGGCATGAAGTTGCGCGCGAACCGGGGCGGGTTCGGGGTCAATCCGATCACGTCCTGCAACACCAGCACCTGCCCGTCGCAGTCCGGGCTTGCGCCGATACCGATCACGGGCACCCGCGCGCCGTGCGTGATGCGCGTGGCCAGCGTCTCCGGGACACCCTCCAGCAGCAGACACTGCGCGCCCGCAGCCTCGAGCGCCCGTGCCTCTGCCTGCATGCGGTCGGCGACCGCCGACTCGCGACCCTGGATTCGGTAACCGCCGAAACGGTGAACCGCCTGCGGCGTCAGGCCCAGGTGCGCGCAGACCGGAATCCCGGAACCCGCCATGCGCCGCACCAGATCGGTCTGACCGCCGTTACATTCCACCTTGACCATCTGCGCGCCGGCCCGCATCAGCGCACCGCCCTGGTCCAGCGCGGTGAGCACGTCGCGATCGCCGAGAAACGGAAGATCCGCCATCAGCATCGCGCGGCGGCTGCCGCGGAAAACCGCCTCAAGGTGATAGACCATGTGCTCGATGGTCACCGGCAACGTGGTCTCGTGGCCCTGCACCACCATGCCCAGCGAGTCGCCGACCAGGATCACGTCGATGTCCGACGCGTCCAGCAACCGGGCGAAACTCGCGTCGTAGGCGGTCAGGCAGGTGATCGGCCGGCCGTCCTTCTTGAGCTTTTCGAGGGTGCGAATGGTGTTGCGCATCGGGCCTCCTGCACGGTTCACAGCTGCACAGGCAGCGGATTGAAGTAGTGCCGCCCGCCGTGAACCTGATCCAGGAACTGGACCAGTTGCTGGAAGTCCGCGGCGCGGTTCACCCAATCGATTTCCGCCGCGTTCACGATCACCAGCGAGGCCGCGTCGAAATGATAGAAGAATTCCGCGTAGGCCGCGTTCAGGCGTTCGAGGTAGGCGCCGTCGATGCGGCGTTCGTAGCTGCGCCCGCGGCGCCGGATACGCTCCATCAGAACCTCTACCGGGGCCTGCAGGTACACGACCAGGTCGGGCCGCGGCATCTGCGGCCGCAGATGCCGGAACATCTCCCGGTAGACGGCCATCTCGTCGGGCGGCAGATTCAGCTCCGCGAACAGTGGGTCCTTGTCGACCAGATAATCGGCCACGTGGAGGCGCTCGAACAGCTGCAGCTGCGCCAGCGGCGTGAGCTGCCGGACGCGCTGCACCAGGAAATGCAGCTGGGTGGCCAGCGCGTGCTTGGAACGGTCCTGGTAAAAGCGCTCCAGAAACGGGTTTTCGTCCGGCGCCTCGAACAACCCCTCCGCGTCCAGATGCTGCGCGAGCATACGGGCGAGGCTGGACTTCCCGACACCGATCGGCCCCTCCACCGCGATGAAACGGAAATCGGCGAGACTCACGCGCGTGCCTCCTCGGCAATGGCCTGCAGATCGGTGCAAGACATGCTGCGGCACAGTGCCGCAACCGTCCCGCGACCCGGAATGATCAAGCCAGGCGCAAGTTCCAGCAAGGGAAACAGCACGAAATCGCGTTCCGCGATGCCGGGGTGTGGAACCCGCAGGCCCGGTTCGTCGATCACCTCGCCGCCGAACAGCAGCAGGTCCAGGTCGAGCAGGCGCGGACCCCAGCGGGAACCGTCACGCCGACGGCCGCAGGCGACCTCGATCGCCTGCAAACGGGTCAGCAGCGCACGGGGTTCCAGCCGGGTTTCGAGCCGCGCGACCGCATTCACGTAGTCGGGCTGGTCCTGAGGACCCATCGGCGGGTTCCGGAACAGGCGCGAGCGACCGGTGAGCCGGGTATCCGGCATGTCTCGATCGAGTCGGACGAAGGCATCGAGCACCTGGGCCACGGGATCGCCAAGGTTGGCCCCGATCCCGATGAAGGCCGGCACGGGCTGGCTCATGAAGCCGCCCGGGGCCTGCGCCGACGCCGGCCGCGACGCGCCCGAGTCGCGGGTTCTGCAGCGGGCGCCGCCGCCCCCTGCTGCTGGCGGGCCACGTCGCTGTTCTGGAACTCGGTCCACCAGTCGCAGAGCGCCGGATCCGACTCGCCCGCCCGCGCGCGCAGGCAGAGGAAGTCGTAGGCGGCGCGAAAACGCGGGTGCCCGAGCAGCCTCAGTGCCCGCCCACCCTGGTTTCGCGGCAACCGTTGCTGCAGTTCCCAGATCTCGCGCACGACCAGCGCATAGCGCTTCGGAATCGAAACGCGCTGCGCCTGCCGCTCCAGGACCACGGACGACGCCTGCTGCCAGGCGGCGGCAGGCTCCTCGCCAGCGTCCAGCCGCGCCTGCACTTCGCGCTGCACGGGTGCCCAGAGGATCGCGGCGTACAGAAACGCCGGGTGCACGCCCATCTCGTCGCGGATTCGGGCATCGGTGTTCTTCAGCGCTTCGACCAAGAAGGCGCGCTGATCCACTCCGTTTTCCGGATCGGCAAAGCACTCGGCGGCCTGCGGAAACATCGCTTCGAACAGGCCGAAACGCTCGAGTTCGTCCAGGCAGGTCACCGCAGCGCCGCTGTGAAAGAGCTTGATCACCTCGTCGAACAGCCGCGCCGGCGCCACCGAGGTGATGAGACCGGCGTAACGGTGCAGCGCGTCGTCCACCTCCGGGGCGATGCGCAGACCGAGCTTCGCCGCAAACCGCACCGCGCGCAGCATTCGTACCGGGTCCTCGCGCAGGCGCTGCTCCGGATCGTCGCCGATCAGCCGCAGCACGCCCTCGTGCAGGTCGAGCACTCCGTTGGTGAAATCGAGCACGGAGTAGTTGGCAATGTCGTAGTACAGCGCGTTCACGGTGAAATCACGCCGCCACGCATCCTGTTCAATCGTGCCGTAACAATTGTCGCGGATGATGCGGCCTTCTTCACTGAGTTCGATGTTGCCTTCCTCGTCCTCGGCACCGAACGGGGCCCGGAAGGTCGCAACCTCGATGATTTCGCGGCCGAACGTGACGTGTGCCAGACGGAAACGCCGGCCGATCAGGCGGCAGTTGCGAAAAAGCCGGCGAACGTCTTCGGGATGGGCGTCGGTCGCGACATCGAAATCCTTCGGCTCGCGACCCAGCAGCAGATCGCGCACACCGCCGCCAACCAGACAGCTTCGAAAGCCCGCGTCGCGCAGGCGGTACAGGACCTTCAGCGCATTGTCGCTGATCGCGGCGCGCGAGATCGGGTGCTGATCGCGGGGGTAGACCCGCGGCTGTATCGGGGCTTGTGCCGGTTCGCTCACCAGGGTTCGTCGTCGCTCGGAAAGGCCCGTATGATAACAGCTTGCCCGCTCGCTGCACCGGCCGCCTCAGCGGCCTGCGTGTCGGATCGGGGCCACTTCCCCGGTGACACGGAACCGCAGATAGTCATCGAGGATGCGGCGGTGATCGAAGGCGAGCGGCTGGGTCCGGTCCTCCGGATCCAGCCAGCGCAGCGCCCGCGCATCGTCCTGCGCCAGCGCCTCCCCTTCGCCACGGGCGATATAAACGAGGCTCACCGTGTGGCCGCGGGGATCCCGCTCCGGATCCGAGTACACCCCCAGCAGGGCCTCGAGTCGAACGTCGAGATTGGTCTCCTCCCGCGCCTCGCGCCGCGCCGCCCGTTCGACGGGCTCGCCGCGGTCCACGAACCCGCCGGGCAACGCCCAGCCCGGCGGCGGATTGCGGCGCTCGATCACCAGCACGCGGCCGGGGTTGGCCGCGTGACGGATGATCAGATCGACAGCCAGCAAGGGTGTCTGCGGATGCTCTGTATTCACCTGTCCCCCTCCTTTCTGATGAAGCGCCGGATGTGCCGGCGCTCCCGCTTGTCGGGCCGCCTCCCGGGACCCGTGTCGCTGCGCTGTTCGCGGCGGCGGGCGACTTCCGCCTCGCGCCGCGCGATGCTTTCGGAGGTCTCGGCATACAACTGCCTCGCCTCGGAGGCCGGGCGCCGCCGATCGTTGATCCCGAGAACCTCGATATCGAAGACCTCCTGGCCCCGGTGCACCGTCACGCGGTCTCCCGGGTGCACCTTCCGGGCGGGCTTGCAGCGATCGCCGTTTACGTGCACCTTCCCACCTGCAACCGCCTCGGTGGCGAGCGCCCGGGTCTTGAAGAAGCGGGCTGCCCAGAGCCATTTGTCCAGGCGCAGCGCGCCGGCGCCGGCATCAGCCGCGGTCACGGCCGCAAGCCCGCTCGCCCACCGGGAACCGATCACTGCCGCCATCTGGAGGTCTCATGGCCCTGCCCCATCTGCATCTGGTCAGCTTTCCGCTCTGCCCTTTCGTGCAGCGTAGCGTCATCACGCTGAAACACAAGAAGGTTCCGTTCGAGCGGACATTCATCGATCCGAACGACCTGCCGGAGTGGTTCCTCGAGAAATCGCCGACCGGGAAAGTGCCGCTGCTGCTGGTCGACAAGGACACGCCCGTGTTTGAGTCGGCGGTGATCAACGAGTACGTCGATGAACTCGTCCCGCCGCGACTGCTCCCCGGAGATCCGCTGCAGCGCGCATTGGCTCGGGCCTGGATCGCGTTCGCGTCGGAAATGATCATGGCGATGCACCGCTGGATGACCGCTCCGACCGAGGAAGCGTTCCGGGAGGCGCGCGCCGATGCGGCCAAGGGGCTGCGGCGAATGGAAGAGCAGTGCCAGGCTGGCCCCTGCTTCAGCGGACCGGATTTCTCGCTGCTGGATGCCACACTGGCGCCGGTGCTGATGCGCTACTCCCTGCTCGAGGACCCGGAGAGTCCCTGGCAGCCGGCTGAGTACCCGCAGCTGGCACGCTGGTGGCAACACATGTCGGAGCTCCCGGAAGTGAAGGAATCGACCGTCGGCGACTTCCGGGATCGGCTGATCCGCTTCCTCGATTCCAAAGAGGGCTATGCGGGACCGCGCCTCGCCGCCGGCCTCGCGGCGCGCGGCCACTGACCGGGCCAGTCAACGACGAAGTCGATCAGCGGCAGGTCGGGTGCCTCGTCCTCACGGACCACCCGGCCCGCCACCGATACGCCCGCCTCACGGACCGTATCCGGATTGCCCGAAATCAGCGGATGCCAGTCGGGCAGCGGCTCGCCGTGAAAGCGCAGGCGGTAGGCACAGGTTGGCGGCAACCAGTCGAAGCCGCCGACGGACTCGACATCGACCTGCAGGCAGTCGGGGACCTGTCGGGTCCGGTTCGCGTAGTCGGAGCAACGCCCGGTTGCGCAGTCCAAGAGCCGGCAGGCGAGCCAGGTAAAGGCCAACTCGCCGGTGTCCTCGTCCTCGAGCTTGTGCAGGCAGCAACGCCCGCAGCCGTCGCACAGCGCCTCCCATTCCTGCTCGTCGAGTGTCTCCAGCGGCCGCTCCCAGAATGGCGCCTCCATCAGCCGTCCCCCTGCGTACTCTCCAGCAGACGCTGCCCCGCATGCTCGAGCCGCTCGATCACGTGGTCCCAGCGTTCCTGCGTCACGTAGTGCATCAGAACCCGCCCGCGGCCGGTAGGCATCATGATCGCGACGCCATGCGCCGGATACAGCCAGTAGTTCTGATCGTCGCCGATTTGCAGGAAGCCGGCAGGTTCTCCGAACCGCTCGCGCACCTGCTCCGGGTTCCAGCGGGCGCGCGGGATGTAACTCATCTCCACGACCGCGGCATCGCCAAGCGCCCGCAGGGCATCGTCACTGAGACCGTAGCGCCGCGCGCCGCTGGGCATCGGGCGGTCGGAGGTGCGCTCCTGCCAAACGAATTCCATGCCGGCTTCGTCCAACCCCGGCACCAGCACCAGGTTGGCCTCGAACGGCGGGATCCGCGCGTTGGCGTAAAAGGCCTCCACGGCCCGGGTGCCATCCGGTTCCACGAACAGCCGGATGTCCGGCACCGGAAGGCGGCCCGCAAGCTCCCGCAGGGTCGTCCGGCCGAGTTCGATGCCCAGGACCCGCGTCCGGTCCTCGGAAAGCACCTCGATCTGCCAGGGCAGGTTCTCGAAACGCTGCGTCTGGGTGCGGTCGGAGCTCAGGAACACCCCGATCAGCACGAATACCAGCAGCAAGCCCAGCAAACCCCAGAGCCAACTTCGGAAACTCATCACACCTCCAGGAAGAGACCCTCACCGACAGCCCGTCCCAGGCGGCAGGCCTGCTCCGTCATGCTTCACGGGGACGGTAGGCGAGTATACCAATACGCCCCGTGCCGGCAGGACCCGGAAGATCTCCGCCGCGCCCGACGTCTTGTATCATTGTGTACGCCGCCCCCCGGACAGACCATCCTTGCAGCCCGATGGAGTCGTCCCGCTCGTGGGAAAGCGGTACGAACCCGCCCCCCCGATTTCGGGGGAAGGCTGGGGTGGGCACGCGGCGCCAGTGCCGGCCCTCACCGCCCTCCCGCAGGCGGGAGAGTGCGTGCACACAAGCGGGATCTTCACGTTCACGACCTGTCTCACGGAGCCATCAGCATGCCGTCTTTCTCACCCCGTATGTCCCGCCGCCGCTTCCTGCAAATCGGCGCCGGATCGCTCGCCACGGCCGGTGTCATCGCGACAGCGCCGCAGATCACCGCTTTCGCGTCCGACCTCAACGACTTCCTGAAAGGGCCTCCGGTTGACGACATCCCGCCCGTGCAACTGAGTGAAAACGTGTGGATGATCCACGCCGAGGAGGTTTTCCCGACCCCACAGAACCGGGGCATGATGTGCAACATCACCTTCGTGGTCACCGACGCCGGCGTGGTGATTCTGGACAGCGGGGGCTCGCTGCAGATCGGCGAAATGGCGATCCGCATGATCCGCACCGTCACCGAGAAGCCGGTCGTCGCGATTTTCATCTCGCATTACCACGGTGACCACTGGCTGGGTAACCACGCCTTCGTGAACGAATACGGGGCGGACCTCCCGATCTACGCCCATCCGCACACGATCGCCGAAATCGAAGGCGTACAGGGCGACCTGTGGCGCAGCCTGATGGAGCGCTGGACCGAGGGTGCCACAATGGGTACCCGGGTGATCGCCCCCAACCACGAAATGCAACACGGTGACGAGTTCCGGTTCGGCAACGTGCTGCTGCGGATGCACCATTATGGCGTCGCGCACACGCCGAGCGACATTAGCATGGAGGTCGTGAACGACCGTTTGACCTACGTGGGCGACGTGGCGATGGAGCGGCGGATCGCAAACATGGACGACGGCTCGTTCCAGGGTTCCATCGACTACATCGATGCCCTGAAAGCCGAGGCGGGTTCCGAACTCTGGGTGCCGGGCCACGGGCGCCCGACCGACGACCTGATGGCGTGGAACCGCGAACTGTTCGCCGGCATTTACGAGAACTGCGTAGAGGCGGTGGAGAACATGGAGGACATGGCGAGCGCGCGCGCCCGCGTGATGGCCGACCCGCGCGTGGCCGACAAGGCCGAGGAAACCCGCGGTTTTGAGGCTAACATCGGTCGTTACATCAGCCTCGCCTATCTCGAGGCCGAGATGGCGGCCTTCTGATCGAGCCGGGGGTCTTCCGTCGGGGCAAAGGCCGCGAGGACCCGAACCCATGAACCGCGCCGACCGGCTGTTTCACCTGCACGGAATCCTGCGCGCCGCGCGCCACCCGGTGCCTTTCGACGTGCTACGCGAGAAGCTCGAAGTCTCCGCCGCCACGCTGAAGCGTGACATCCGCCACCTGCGCGACCACATGGAGGCGCCGATCCTTTACGACCGGCGCCAAAACGGCTACCGCTACGACCCGAATGCCCCGGAATTCGAACTCCCCGGCATCTGGTTCAACGAAACCGAACTGCACGCGCTGCTCGCAATGCAGCAGCTTCTCGATAGCGTGCAGCCGGGGCTGCTGGGTACCTCGATCGGACCGCTGAAGGCCAAGGTCGGGAAACTCCTGGGCGAGGGCGGGCAGCGCGCGGAACTGGTCGCAAGTCGGGTGTCCCTGCAACCGATGGCGCTGCGGCGCGCGAATTCCGACGTCTTCGGACAGGTATCCGGGGCCGTGTTCGACCAGCAACCGCTGACGATCACCTACCACGGGCGCGAACGCGACACGCGCGGCTCACGCACCGTCCACCCGTATCGCCTGCTGCACTACCGGGACAACTGGTACGTGATCGCCCACTGCGACCAGGCGGGAGCCCTGCGCACCTTTGCGCTGGACCGAATCCGGCAGGCCCAACCTGCAGCGGCGGACTTCCGCGGCTGCGACGAACGGGATCTGAATCATCACATCGGTGCGGGCTTCGGCATCTTCACCGGCGCGGCCCGCGCCTGGGCGGTGCTGCGGTTCACCGCCGAACGCGCCCGCTGGGTCGCGGACGAACATTGGCATCCAGACCAGATCGGACGTTGGGTGGATAACGCCTACGAATTGCAGGTCCCCTACTCCGACCCCCGCGAACTGGCGATGGACATCCTCAAGTACGGGCCGGACGTGGAGGTGATCGCGCCAACCGATCTGCGCCGTCTGGTCGCGGAAAAGCTGCGCGCGGCTCTCAGGCGCTACCCGGAGCCTTCGGCCTGAAAAAAATCTCGCCCAGCGGAGCAAAGGATCACTCTGTGAGCCACCACCGGGGATATAAAGGAGGCAGGCCCACTTCGAGGAATCCCCGATGAAAGTCCACCTCCCCCCCGTGCAGGCCCGGCGCATTCCGTTGCTCTCAGGACATCGCCGCCCGCCGAGACCCGCCGGCGTCGGCCGGGTAACGTATCTCCAGCGGCTGCCACTGGCTGGCTTCGAACACCACGAGGCCGCCCGGCTCTGGCGCTACCTGCGCACCGGCCAGGCGCTGCAATTGAGCCGCGAACATACCAACCCGGCGGACGCACGTGCGGTGAGGATCAGCTGGCTGGGCGAGCAGCTCGGCTACCTGCCGCGCTGCTCCAACTCCCTCGCCTCAGACCTGCTCGATCAGGGCGTCGAGGTCATTGCGCGCATCCACACCTTGCGCGAAACCGACGACCCATGGGCCAGGATCGACCTGGACCTCTATCTGACGAACAGTCGGTAGCCGGGGGCCTGCGGGGCAGCAGTGTCAGGTCGCGTTGCGGTTCAGTCGGTCCACCGCGTCCATCGCGGCGCGGGCGGCGGCGTCGATGTCGCCCTCGCGTCCGGCGAGGGTCAGACGGCCGAACGCGCCCACCGCGTGCGCCTCGCACAGGGTGATGTTGGACGCCTTTTCGGCCTCGTTGGCAGCGTAGATGATGTAGCCCGCCGGCTCGGTCTCGAGTATGAAAATACTCTGGCCGGCAAGCACCATCGAGCCCTTGCGGTTCTGGCGGTTGATCAGCACCGCGTGGTCGGGATTGATGCCGCGAATGATCTCGTTCCAGGCCACCCGGCAGTGCTTGCGCGAAGACACTGCGGCCCGCATCCACTGCAGCACGACGTCGGACGCTTCCTGCACACTGGAATGATCCCGATGATGGATGTTCATCGATCCGAACGCGCGCTCGATCACCTGACCTCCGAGATGCACCGGGGCAGCCTTCAGCGCGATATCGGTCAGCCGGTGGATGGCCATGCCCGGCTCCACCTCCAGCCAGAGGCAGGAATCGCCCGGCTTTGGCAGAAACCCCTGCGACACCGTCGCCATATACGACGCGAGTTGCGGCTGCAACGCGTCGATATGCACGTACGTGCGCAATGAGATCTGGGGCGCGTCCATCGAAACAGCCGGTCCTTTTTGCCTTCCTGCAGAGAGTCCCGAAAAACCGTACATGACTGGGCGGGGCGGCTGGCCCCAGTTGAAAAAGCTCGCGCCGCACTGGCCTGCTCCGGCCGCATTCCGCTCGGTCGCGGCGCGCGATGATAACGTGTTCGCCGCGCGGAGGCACTCTTGCGAACCGCGCCCTCCCGAGCCGCCAGTCGATCATCGACCGCGGGCGCGCGTCCGCGCCGGGTATCCGTACCCGAAGCTGAAAACCGTACGGCAAGAGGTGAATGCTACCACGGCACGTACGGCAGGAACGCTGCAGGTCCGCGCCCTGCGCAATCCACACTTTCGCGCGGTGTTCGCCGGCGGCGGTCTGTGTTACCCATTGGGGCCCTTCGCAACCTTCGGAAACCGCCATGAACGCACCAGAACTGAACATTCGCGTGGACACCCGGGAAAAGGGCCGGATCATCAAGCGCCTGGAGGGGCTGACCGGGGTGACCCTCGACTTCGTCGAAATGGACGTGGGCGATTACCTGCTGCCCGGCGACGTGATCGTCGAGCGGAAATCGGCCACCGACCTGATCCTGAGCGTGGTCGACCGGAGCCTGTGGGATAAGGTCGCGAAGCTGAAGAGCCAGCACTCCCGCGTGGTCTACATCGTCGAGGGCGACCTCTACGCGGCGCGTTTTCACCAGCAGGCGCTGGACATCCACCGCGCACTGGCCTCGATGGTGGTCGGCCACGGGGTCTCCATCCTCCCAAGCCCGGATGCCGACAACAGCGGCATGCTGATCTACCTGCTCGGGCTGGCATCGGCGCAGGGCAACGCGGCCGCCGAGCGCCCCGGAAAGCCGACGATCCGCCGCGACGCCCAGCTGTATCTGCTGGCTGCCCTGCCCGGCATTGACCCGGACCGTGCAGAGGCGCTTTTGCGGCACTTTGGTTCCGCGCGCAAGGTGCTCGCTGCGGACGCGGACGCGCTGGCGGCGGTCGACGGCATGGATGCGGAACGCGCAGCCCGCATTGCCGAAGTACTGGAGTACGGCAGCTGACGAGGCGTCGGGCCGGTAGGGCCGAAGAGCGCAGCGTCATCCGCCGCCCAACCTCCGCGCGGCCCCGGCGACTGCCGGAGCCCTGCTGCTGTATGGAGGATCACGGCCTTCAGCCGCTTACGCCCTCCACTGCGTCCATGGCGATGGGTCGGGCGCCGAAAGTCAGATCCAGCCGACCAGCAGCGGCACCAGCAGAGCGGTCAGCAGCGCGTTCAGCGCCATTGCGATGCCGGCGAAGGTACCCGCGAGCTGGTTCACCTGGAACGCGCGGGCCGCGCCGATCCCGTGCGACGCAACACCCACCGCGAACCCCCGGGCTGCCCAGTCGGTCACCTTCAGCGCATTCAGCAGCGGCGTCACGATCATCGCGCCGATGATCCCGGTGATGATCACCAGTGTCGCCGTCAGCGAGGCGAGGCCGCCGATGCCCTCGGCAATGCCCATCGCGATCGGCGTCGTCGCCGACTTCGGCGCCAGTGAGAGCAGGGTCTCGCGGCTGCCGCCGAGCGCGGCCGCGACCGCGACCGCGGAGACCACCGCGGTCACCGACCCGGCCAGCAGCGCCGCGAGCATCGGCACCAGCAGGCGCCGCACGCGGTTGAAGTTCCGGTACAGCGGCACCGCCAGCAGCACGGTCGCGGGACCGAGCAGGAAGTGCACGAACTGGGCGCCGTCGAAATAGGTTGCGTAGCTCGTCCCGGTGACCACCAGCACTGCGACCAGCAGTGCGATCGCCACCGCAACCGAATTCACCAGCGGCGACCCGCCCGCCGCGCGGTGCAGCGCGTGCCCGATCGCATAGGCCGCAAGTGTGGCCGTCAGCCAGAGCAGCGGCTCTTGCTGGAGGTAGACCCACAGCAGGTCCAGATGGTCCGCGGCTTCCACCGGGGCGCTCACGGCTGCTGCTCCGTTTCCTGGAGCCCCATCCTGCGCATCACCCAGAAAAAGACCAGCGCGGTGACCGCAATCGTCAGCGCCGTGGACACGAACAGTCCGACCAGCAGCGGTAGCCACTCCGCCTTGATGCGCGCGACGTGCAGCATCACCCCCACTCCCGCCGGCACGAACAACAACGAGAGGTGGGAGAGCAGCACGCCCGCCACCGCGTTCAGTTCGTCGGGTACCTCACGCAGCGCGGCAAGCGCAGCCAGCATCAACAATGTGCCCAGAACCGGGCCCGGTATCGGGACTCCCGCTGCGCGGACGATGACTTCACCGAGCAACTGACAGACCAGCAAGGCAAGGATCGCGTGGACCATGGTCGGGCTCCTGCGGAATCGACACGGGACAGGCTGCGCACTTTAGCGCGAAAATGCAGCCACGGAAGGGCGCGGAAATCGCGGAAAACGAAACGGATTCAGTACCGCTTTCGTGTCTGTCCGTGCTTTCCGTGGCTCGAATCGTCAGCTTTCGGGGTGGCCCGGAACCATGAAGGCCAACGTGAAAATCGCGCTTGCAGGGGACGGCGCTGGACACGCACCCCTTTGCTGCGGTGCAATAACGCCCTTGCAAGCCAGAGCCGGAGCATATCGATGCCACCCAGAACCCGCCCGAAGAAGACCGTCGACCTCGCGTTGCAGGGGGGCGGCGCACACGGAGCGCTGACCTGGGGCGTGCTCGACCGCCTGCTGTCGGATGACCGCATCCAGATCGCGAGCATCAGCGGCACCAGCGCCGGCGCGATGAACGCGGTGGTCGTCGCCGACGGCCTGGACCGCGGCGGGCGCGACGGTGCGCGCGAGGCGCTGTCCCGGTTCTGGCGCGCGGTCAGCAACGCGGCGCTGCTGTCGCCGGTGCAGCGAAGTCCCTGGGATCGGCTGACGAGCAATTTCAGCCTCGACCACTCCCCCGGCTACCTGTTCTTCGAACAGCTTACGCGCCAGTTCTCCCCGTACGAACTGAACCCGCTGAACTTCAACCCGCTGCGCGACCTGCTCGCGGAACAGGTCGATTTCGAGCGTGTGAACCGCTGCCCCGACCTGCGCGTGTTCGTGACCGCGACCAACGTGCGCACCGGCCGCGGGCGCACGTTCACCCAACCCGGGCTGTCGGTAGACACGGTGATGGCCTCGGCATGCCTGCCGTTCATGTTCCAGGCGGTGGAGATCGACGGCGAGGCGTACTGGGACGGCGGCTACATCGGCAATCCCGCGCTGTACCCACTGGTCGAGGACAAATCCACGCGCGACCTGATCATCGTGCAGATCAATCCGCTGGTGCGCGAGGAACTGCCCCGCACCGGGCGGGAAATCGTGAACCGGATCAACGAGATCACGTTCAACGCGAGCTTGGTCAAGGAATTGCGGCTGATCGAACTGCTGCACGAACTGATCGAGGTGGAACGGCTCGAGTCGGAGCGCTACCGGGACGTGTTCGTGCACCTGATCCACGCGCACGAGGAACTGAAGGACCTGGACGCGTCGAGCAAGCTGAACGCCGAGTGGGAGTACCTGCAGCATCTGCGGGAACGCGGCTGGGCATGGGCGGACCGCTTCCTCGAACGCCATTACGACGATCTCGGCGTCCGCGCCACCTTCGACGTCAAGGCCCTGTTTGCCGGGGACAGCTTCCGCGCCCCGGTCACCGACGATGAACCGGCGCCCAAAGCCGGCAAAGGGGAGTCACGCACATGACCGGACTGCTGGTCGTCCTGATCGCCCTCGGGCTGCTGATCTACCTCGCCTACCGGGGCGTCAGCCTGCTGATCCTGACCCCGGCGCTTGCGACCTTCGCCGTGGTCGCGACGCGGGAAGGCCACGCGCTGGCCGCTTACACGCAGATCTTCATGGGCGGGGCCGGCGGCTTCATCACGCTGTACTTCCCGATCTTCCTGCTCGGCGCGGTGTTCGGAAAGCTGATGGAGGACTCGGGCAGCGCGCAGACGCTCGCGAACGGGATCATCTCGAAGCTCGGCGCGAACCGCGCGATCCTCGCGGTGGTGCTGTCGGGCGCGGTGATGACTTATGGCGGCGTGTCGCTGTTCGTGGTCGCGTTCGCGGTGTTCCCGATCGCCGCGGCGCTGTTCCGGCAGGCGAACATTCCCAAGCGCCTGATCCCCGCGACCATCGCGCTCGGCGCCTTCACCTTCACGATGACCGCCCTGCCCGGCACTCCGTCGATACAGAACGCGATCCCGATGCCCTTCTTCGGCACCAGCCCGTTCGCCGCGCCGGGACTCGGCGTGATCACGGCGCTGGTGATGTTCACGCTCGGCATGCTGTGGCTGCAGCACCGTTCGCGGAAACTCGCGCACGAGGGTTACGGCGATCACCCGGACGCCGAGTTCACGCCGAACCGGGAACTGCGTGAAAAAGCCGCCGGCGAGGGCTTCGACCTGATGGAACTTCCGGTAGAGAAGCCACCGGTCAGACCGCCGTCGTTCCTGGTCGCTGTGCTGCCGCTGATCACCGTGATCGCGGTGAACCTGCTGTTCACCTTCATCGTGATCCCGCGCATGGACACGGAATTCCTCGCGCTGCCGCTGTACGGTGAAACGAACATCGAGGAGGTTCGCGGGATCTGGTCGGTGATCGCGGGACTGGTGTCCGCAATCCTGCTGCTGGTCGCGATGAACTGGCACAGGCTCCCGCAATTCAAGCAGAGCCTCGACAACGGCGCGAACGCATCGCTGGTGCCGATCTTCAACACCGCGAGCCTCGTCGGCTTTGGGGCGGTGATTGCCTCGCTGAGCGCGTTCCTGCTGATCCGCGACAGCGTCGTGAACCTTGGCGGGGACAATCCGCTGATCTCGCTCGCAATCGCGGTGAATGTGCTTGCCGGCATGACCGGCTCCGCTTCGGGCGGGATGAGCATCGCGCTGTCGACCCTGGGCGACACCTACATGGAGATGGCGCGGGCCGCCGGAATCAGTCCGGATCTGCTGCACCGGGTCACGGCGGTGGCCACGGGCGGCCTGGATACGCTGCCGCACAACGGCGCGGTGATCACGCTGCTAGCGATCGCCGGCCTCACGCACCGGCAGTCCTATTTCGACCTGGCCATGGTGGCGATGCTGGCGCCATTCCTGTCGCTAGTGCTGCTGATCACGCTCGGAACGCTGTTCGGAAGCTTCTGACCTGTCGACAGCGCGCCGGGCGGAGGAGTCCACTTCTCCTCGGGATGGTTCACTGCGGCAGGACCCACAGCGAATTGAGTCAATACGACGGATGGAAACACGCCGATCGGCCGAAGTTCCTGGGGCGCTACGCGGCTGGCCGGGCAGGACTGCAGTTCGGCTCGTCCGGATCTTCCCTGATACCATGCTCACCGTCCCGACCCGACTCGGCCGGGGTCCGCCGCGCTGGGTTGCGCCGTCGAGGGCTCTGGACCGACACGACCCCGTGGTAGCTGTGAAACGCACAAACGCCCTGCAGGAGAGGGAAGACACAAGGAAATCAGTACTGGTTCTGTACGTGAGCCGCCGAGGCCACACAGCCCGGGTTGCACGCACCCTATGCGAGAGCATCATCGCCAGTGGCGGTCGGGCGGAGATGATGGAGATCCGCGAGGCCTTACACGAAGGGGTGGACTGGTCC
>PULL01000105.1 GCA_003550945.1 Thioalkalivibrio sp.
ATCGAAACGTTGCTGACCGCGACGCAACTCGGCGACTGTCTCGTCTACGAAATCGATTCCAATCAGGCGCTGCTTTGCTCGGGAAGGCGTTCCGATGATTTCTGGACGATTTCCCCCATCACCCGCCGTTGTGTCGGCGGCCGGTTTCGCGGTCAACAGTTGGATGAGGGACAGATTCTCGTGCTGGATCCTGGGGGCGAGGTATACCAGCAGATCCCCGCCGGCCATCAGCAGCAGGCGGTCTCGATTCCCCTGCATCTGGCCGAAAGAATCGTGCAGGCCGAGCACCAGACCTCCGCGGAGGCAATGTGGGAACGCTGGTGCCTGAAATCCGATCCGCGCATCACGGCCCAGGTGGCACGGATGCTCGAACAGCTTCTGTATGCGCCGCGACCGCTCGGTGCGAAGTCGCTTCCCGGAATGAATCTCGCCAGCAGGATGATCGCGCTGGTCCAGGAGGCCCGACAGCTCCGACATGCGCGCTCCTCCAGCCTGGCCCACCGCCGGCGCATCGTCCGCCGAGCCGAGGAACTGATACGGAGCCGATTGGGCAACCCGCCGAGCGTGACCGAACTCTGCGAGGCAACCCACGCAAGCCGGCGCATGCTCTTCTACGCCTTCGGCGAAATTTTGGGGCGATCGCCCGCTGCACACACCAAGATACTTCGGCTGCATGCTGCCCGACGCCACATCCTGGCCAGGAAGGATGAGCGCTGCATTCAGCAAGTTGCCTTTGACCTCGGCTTCTGGCACCCCGGACAGTTCGCCATCGACTATGCCAGGCTCTTTGGGGAGTCTCCCACCAAGACCCGGTTGCATGGCCCACCGCGGGACATCGCGAGTTGCGCAGAGCCAGCCCAGTAAACTCTCATCCCCGGAGGCCGAAACACCCGTTGGGCAGGCCGCGCGCATCGGGGTCGGACCAAGCCAAACCACTGATTTCTCTAGGAACCAAGCCGCAAAACACCCCCTAGATAGCGCTTAAAAGGCCGTTTTCGGAGCCAGAAAAGAGGCTATAGAAAAACGAGGTCCGAGTCCGTGCATCGGAGGCATCCATGCGCTATGGGAATCGTCAGTCGATGCAGGCCTTTCCCTTAGGCGACCATTTTTGACCCCAAAAATAGCCCTCCAAGGCTCTTACTCACCCTGTTTCTGGCCTTTATTGGTTTATTTAACAGAGATTTGGCTTGGTCCGACCCCGGAGCGGGGAAACTCGGCTGGCGACCGGAGTCAAAGGAGTGTTTTGATGGCCAACCATGACAGGCCGCTGGGCGGGACCGATGGCGGCGTAGTTCACCTGTCGCGATGCGCGAGGCTGCCTGTGCAGCGCCTCGGCCGGGTGCTCGTCTGTGGAAAACAGCTCATTGGGAGGCTGTGACGTGATCCGAATGTACTCCAGGCGGTTGTTGCTGCCCTTCGTTGGCGTGGTCCAGATCGCCGAGATGGATCGGGCTCGAGCTCTGAGCATGGACGGCGACTACTGGTCGATCCAGTACCGGTTGCCGGTAGACCCGCGACAGCAGACCCGCTCGCAAAGAGTCGATCCCGGGTCCACCTACACCCGCATCGTCGGTTACAACCACGCCGCGGTCGCAACCGCCAAGGATGGCCAGCTGCAGAACCACCCCGTGCACCCGGCCCTGGACGCCGATGAAGTTCGTTCCGCCAGCCAACGTCTTTTCGAAGCGGTCACTGATGCGCGCCTGCCCTTCGAGGCAGCGGACCGGTACGAGTATTGGCTTCTGGACGCCCGGGACGAAACGCCGCTCGCGTTGTTGTATACCTGCGTGGGCGAACAGGAACGGGAACTCACGCCGCCGCGACCCGAGTGGCACCCCATGCCTGCCTCGGAACTGAAAGTGGAGCCGCCGGAACCACCGCAGGACTTCTATGTGCCGCCCGTCAACTATCGCCTTGAGAGAATGGTCGAGGAGCGCGCGGGCTCGAAACCTCGTGCTGTCTGGTTCGAGCGCGGGGACCTGACGGGGGGCGACTTCCCTCCCTGCCTGATCCGGGAAGACTGGCAGGATGAAAAGCAGCAGGTGCTTTGCGATCTCTACATCCGCCGGCTTGCGCCGCGACTCCTGATGCTGCAGGGCCTGTCACGTCCCGCGCGGGAACGTCTGGAACAGGCCGCCCGTGAGCACGTCTTCGAGATAGAGCGGTTCCATGCCCTGTATCCCGAGGTGGTCGACCAGCGGCTGATGACCGCTGCACGGGTCGAGGCGCGCTTGCGCAGAGCCAACGAGTAGGTGGTTCCGGTGCTGCAGATCGCGATCCAGATCGTTGGCCATGACCCGGTGCAGCCGGGGCGTCATTGACCCGTGCTGAGGCTGCGCAGAAGCAGGTCGCGCAGGGCATCCATGCGCAGCAACGGCTGATCGGGGTCGGGAAGCATGCCCTCGGTCCAGCCGAGCGGGGCGAAATGATCGACCAGTGCCGGGGGCCCGATCACGTGCAGCGGCACGTCGAAACCATCCACGCCCGAGACAAAGCGTGCGGGCTCGTGATCGCCGAGCATCACGATCAGAGGTGGGTCATCATCGGAGTGGCGCGCGGCCCATGCGCCGATGGTCTGCAGGCTGTAATCGATCGCCAGACGGAACTGATCGCGCACGTAGTCGTGGTCGCGCCAGACCACTTCGGGCGGGTCGCCTGAATTCGCCCATTGATTGAAGATCCGGCCATCACCGATCGCGTCCCATTCAATCACCGGCGGGATGGGCACCCGGATATTCCGGGGACAGTACACCCATTTCTCTGCGGTTGGCCCGGGTGGCATGACCTGCGGGAAGCACAAACGACGGCTCTGTTGGCTCGCGTTCATTTCGGGGTAGCCGCGGCTATCGGTGTAATGTCCCCGGATAACGACCCGCATGTTGTGAGGGAACCGATAAAAGACTAAATTAGGTCCGGTCCTTTCAGGAGCAGAGCCGTGCGCTACTCGTCCCAAGTCAAGCCCATCAGTTACCTCAAGGCCAATGCCGCCGAGGTACTGGCCCATCTTGCCGAAAACCGGGAACCCTTGGTCATCACGCAGAACGGGGAAGCCAAGGCTGTGCTGCAGGACGTGGCCTCCTTCGAGGAAACGCAGGAAACCCTCGCCCTTCTGAAGATCCTGGCGCTCGGCCAGCAGGACGTCGAGGCCGGCCGCCTTAAACCGGTCGGCGATGCGGTGGCGCGTCTGCGTGGGAAGCGGACCGCGGTCTGATGGCCGGCAGGCCGACGCGCTACGCGGTTCTGCTTACGCAAGGCGCAGAGCAGGACCTGGAGTCCATTTACGACTACATCTGCGAGTTCGATGGTCCGGACCACGCGAACCACGTGCTTGACCGCTTGCTGGAGGTCGTGGAGCGGCTCGTCGAGTTTCCTGAGCGCGGGAGCTATCCGAAGGAACTCCTGGCGCTGGGCATCAAGGATTACCGCCAGACGGCGTTCAAACCCTACCGGGTGATCTATCGCGTCCTAGGCGACCGGGTCGTCATTTACCTGATCGTCGATGGTCGCCGGGACATGCAGTCCGTGCTGGCGCGCCGGCTTTTGGGCGCTTGACCCACTTGTCGTTCTTGCCATCCGGATTTTCCGGGGACAGTACACCCATTTCTCTGCGGCTGGCCCGGGTGGCATGATCCGCGGGAATCAAAAACGACGGCTCTGTTGGCTCGCGTTCATCCCGGGGCAGTCGCGGCTATCGGTGTACTGTCCCCGGACAAGACCGGATCCCGGCTCAAGCTCGGCCGCGCCAGTCGCCGAGTGTAAACGCGGTTAGACGCCGAAAACCTGGGTTGGGAAGAACCCGCTCGGCCCGCTCTCCACCCGGCTTCTGCCCCGCGTCTTCAGGTGGAACGGTCTACCCGCGCCTGATCACGTTGAGCAGATCGACGGAGATTCGGTAACCGCTGGCGCTCATGCGTACGACCATCTGTTCCGCGCTCGGGATCAGACCCCGTTGCTCCGCAATCCAGAGCACCCGTACGGTGCCGATGAACGGCAGGGCGAGGCGGGCGGCTTCGCGGCGGGCGAGGCGATCGTCCATCA
>PULL01000135.1 GCA_003550945.1 Thioalkalivibrio sp.
AGGCGCGGCTGATCGGGGTCAGCGTGTCTGGCATTCCGCTCCCGAACGCTTGGCTAGGCGGGCTGAAAGGGACGGACCTGCTGGAAGGCAGTGGTCTCGGTGCGCTCGGCGCAGGGATCGAAACGGTGGAGGTCGGCGAAGGTTGGATCGCACTGCGGCTCGCCGACTGAGTTGTTCTTCGCGTCGTGATCAGCGTCGTTCGAAGGATCGGCGCATCGCCGTTCCGGCGGTGCCGCTGCGTCGAGAACCTCGGTTCTCGCGTTTCTTACAGCGCAAGCAGTTCCGGCGGCTCGTCGGGTACCACTACCAGGATGTGGCCTTCCGGGATGCTGCGCCACCGGTCGCGCTCGGTCAGCGGCTCGGAAGCGATCACCAGGGCGCCCTCGGGGAACGCGTCGTCGTCGGTGGTGTAGTACAGGCTCGGGCAGGGGTCGTTCATCGCATGGCGACTGGCGACCAGCCGTTCGCCGTCGGTGAGAATCACGTTCAGCAACGCGCGTCCAGCGCCCATCCAGGGCTCGATGGTCGTGAACGCCTCCATCAGCGCGCCCTCGAGGCTCAGGTCGGCGTCGTCGAGCAGGTATTGGCGGATCAACGCGAACAGATACTCGGAATCCGTCGAGCCACGGATCTCGGCTTCCACCTCCGGATCGAGGATGTTCTGGATTTCGCGGCGAACATCCGGGCGGAACCCGTCGATCAGGCCGTTGTGGCTGTACAGCAGGTCGCCGCTGGCGAAAGGCTGGGCGTTGACCACGTCGCCTCCGAACCCCGGAGACGCACTGCGCACCGCAGCCAGCCAGAGGTCCGCATAGAGGTTGCGTGCCAGCGCGGCCAGATTGGGATCCTGCCAGATCGGGTCGGCGCGGCGGTAGACGACGGCTGTATCGTCCTCGCCGTACCAGCCGAAGCCGAAGCCGTCCGCGTTCAGCCGTGCGTAACGCAGCTCCTCCGGGGCGCTGGCCTGGCGTGCGAGGCTATGCGGCGGAAGGAAAAGGATTTCCTCCAGCGCCAGTTCGGGGCCGATGTAGGCGACGTGACGGCACATGGATGACCTCGCAGGGTGGGTCGCGGCGTGTGATTCATGGTAGCGTTCCCGCCCGGGCGATGCACTCGCATGGCAGCGCCCGCCAGCTGGTTGGAATCCCCCTGTCGATCGCGTGCCCGGCCGGTATCCGGGCGCACTGGAGAGTCCGATGAAGAAGACGGTACCGGGACCGAAAGAACGCCTGCTGGTGCTCGTGAGGCACGCGCAGGCCGGGGATCCAGAACGCTTCCACAGGGAGACGGGGCGCCCCGACCGCGAGCGCCCGTTGACCGGCGAGGGCCGCCAGCGCAATGAGGCGGCGGCCGGAGGACTGCGTCGCCTTCTCGGGCAGATCGACCACCTGTTCAGCAGCCCCTACGCTCGGGCTTGGCAGACCGCGCAGGGCATCTCCGAAGTTATCGGGCGGCCGCCGGAGGCGCCGGGATCGTTGGAGCCGCCGTGGAGGCCGAAGCCGCTGTCGGAATGGCTCGAATCGAGCGTGGCCCGCGGCGAGACGGCGCTCCTGGTCGGGCACGAGCCGGACCTGTCCACGCTGATCGGCTACTGGCTTTGCGGTCGCGGTGCAGGTGCCCCGGTACCCATGGAAAAGGGCGCCGCCTGCGCGCTGCGGGTATCCGGAAACTTCGGCCCCGGCGAGGTGGAATTGGTCTGGAAACTCCCTCAGTATGGCCTGCGCCGGCTCTAGCGGGCGATTCGCTCAGGGTTATTGAACAGCAGGGACACGCAATGCCACGCAGGAAAAAGCACAGCGGCTTCGACACGGTTGCCGCGGTCGACCTCGGTTCCAACAGCTTTCACATGATCGTCGCGCGCTGGCACGACGGCGAGGTGATTACCGTCGACCGGCTGAAGGAGACGGTGCGCCTGGCCAGCGGGCTGGACGCGAAGAACCGGCTCTCCGCGGAGGCACAGGAACGCGCGCTGGCCTGCCTTGGCCGGTTTGGCCAGCGCCTGCGTGACCTGCCGCCCGGAAGCGTGCGCGCGCTCGGCACCAATACGTTGCGGAAAGCGCGCGGGACCCGGCGTTTCCTGCAGGACGCAGAGGAGGCGCTGGGACACCCGGTCGAAATCATCGGGGGCCGCGAGGAGGCTCGGCTGATCTACCTCGGGGTTGCCCACACGCTCGCCGACGACGGCGGGCGCAGGCTGGTGATCGACATCGGCGGAGGCAGCACGGAGTTCATCATCGGCGAGCGTTTCGAACCCCGGCTTGCCGAGAGTCTGCAGATGGGTTGCGTTACGTTCAGTGCGCTGCATTTCCCCGATGGCCGGATCACCTCCCGGCGCTTCCGGCAGGCCGAGTTGCACGCACAGCTCGAACTGCAGCCGATCGTGGCCGCCTACCGCGCACTGGGCTGGGAACAGGCGCTGGGTTCATCCGGAACCATGCTCGCCGTGGATCGCATTCTGCACGAGGCGGGGCTGGAGAAGACACGCGGGATGAGCTTGCCGACGCTGGAGACACTGCGCGCACGGATGATTGAGATGGAGCACATCGACCGGCTGAGCCTGCCAGGGCTCAGCGACGACCGGCGCCCGGTGATCGCAGGCGGGCTTGCGGTGATTATCGGGGCTTTCCGCGCGCTCGGGATCGAACGCCTCACCACGTCGGATGGCGCCCTGCGCGAAGGGGTCGTGCATGATCTGTTCGGGCGTTTTCACCACGAGGACGTGCGAGGACGCACGATCCACCATCTGCGCAAGCGTTTCGCGGTCGATGCCGCCCACGCCGAGCGGGTGATCGCGGAGGCGCGGCGCCTGTTCGAGCCGGTCGCCGAAACCTGGGGTCTGGGTGAACCCGACGGCGACCTGCTCAGCTGGGCGGCGGAGCTCCACGAGATCGGTCTCGCGCTCGCGCACAGCCGTTACCACAAGCACGGCGAATACCTGCTCACCCACGCCGACCTGCCGGGGTTCTCGCGTCTGGAGCAGTCGGATCTGGCACGGCTGGTTCGGGTGCATCGGCGCCGTCTGCACGAGCGGCTGTTCGAAGATCTGCCAAAGGCCCGGCGCAAGCGGCTGATGCGCCTGTCGGTGCTGCTCAGGCTGGCGGTATTGCTGCACCGCTCGCGGACCGATGCCCCGGTGCCGCTGGCGCGGGTGTCGGCCTCGTCCAAGGCGATCGACATCGCTTTCGAGGAAGGATGGCTGGCGGAACACCCGCTGACCGCGGCGGACCTGGAGCGCGAGGCGGAGCAGTTGCAAGCGCTGGGCTTCACCCTGAAGGCTTCCTGACGCGCAGCGACGCCACCTTTCCGGCAGCAGTTCGGCAGTGGCGCCGGGGCTGTGGGCCGCGCGTTAGCGGTTGGCCAGTCTCTCCAGCAGGTCCTGCTGCACCGAGTAGGGCCGCTCTCCCTTCTTGGGGCTCTGGCGCTGGTAGCTGCCGTCCTTCTGCAGGATCCAGGCAGAGGTGTTGTCCCGCATGTAGGAGAACAGCGATTCCTCGGCCGCGCGATCGCGCAGCTTGGGGTCCTTTATCGGGAAGGCGACCTCGACGCGGCGGAAGAAATTGCGGGGCATCCAGTCGGCGCTGGACATGTACAGCTCGGGTTGTCCGTCGTTGCCGAAATAGAACACGCGCGAGTGCTCGAGAAAGCGCCCGAGCACGGAGCGGACCTCGATGTTCTCGGAAATGCCCGGTATCCCGGGGCGCAGGCAGCAGATTCCGCGCACCAGAAGCTTCACCTGCGCGCCGGCACCGGAGGCCCGGTAGAGCGCCTGGATAACGCCGGGCTCGATCAGGGAGTTCATGCGCGCGACGATCAGCGCGGGCTTTCCGGCCTTCGCGTGCGCGGTCTCGCGTTCGATCCGTTCGACGATGGCGGTGTGAAGGGTAAAGGGGGCCTGCAGCAGGTTCCTCAGCTTCGAGACCTTGCCCAGCCCGGTCAGCTGCTGGAACACACGGTGTACGTCTTCGGTGATCACCGGGTCGGCGGTGAGCAGGCCATAGTCCGTG
>PULL01000184.1 GCA_003550945.1 Thioalkalivibrio sp.
CACCCGCTTCGGCTTCCGGCGCTGGCTGGACGAACTCGATCCGGCGGATCAGCCGAATCCGGGTGCCGCGGATTCCGGCGGCGATGCCGCGGGCGCCGAGTACCGCACGGTGCGTACCGAAGCAGGCTTCGATGCACTGCTTGAGCGGTTGGAGGCGGCCGAGCTCGTCGCATTCGACACCGAGACCACCAGCCTCGACTACATGCAGGCGCGGGTGGTGGGGCTCTCGTTCAGCGTAGAGCCCGGGCAGGGCTGGTACCTGCCGCTCGCGCACCAGGGAGAGGATGCCGAGCCGCAGCTGGACCGGGAGCAGACGCTGGAACGGCTGCGGCCCTGGCTGGAATCCGCGGGGTCCGCGAAGCTGGGCCACCACCTGAAGTACGACCGCAACGTGCTGGCCAACCACGGCATCACGCTGGGCGGCATTCGCGAAGACACGATGCTCGAGTCCTACGTGCTGGACGCCGGCGCGAACCGCCATGACCTGGACACCCTGGCCGAGCGGCACCTGGGTCATCGGACCATCACCTACGAGGACGTGGCCGGGAAGGGCGCGAAGCAGATCCCCTTCGCCGAGGTGTCGGTGGAGCGGGCCACGGAGTATGCGGCCGAGGACGCCGAGGTCTGCCTGCGGCTGCACACGGTTTTCGCACCGCGCCTGGCGGAGACGCAGGGTCCGCAGTCGGTCTACCGCGAGATCGAGATGCCGCTGGTGCCGGTGTTGTCGGACATGGAGCGCACCGGCGTCCGGGTCGATGCTGAACTGCTGCGCGTGCAGAGTGCGGAACTGCTCGAACGCATGGAGGAGGTCGCCGAGCAGGCGTACACGGAGGCCGGCGGCGAATTCAACCTTGGGTCGCCGAAACAGATCCAGGAGATCCTGTACGACCGGCTTGCCCTGCCGGTGCTGCGGCGCACGCCGAAGGGCCAGCCGTCGACCGCGGAAGACGTGCTCGAGCAGATGGCGGTGGAGTTTCCGCTGCCCCGGCTGATCCTCGAGCATCGCGGCCTGAGCAAGCTGCGCAGCACCTACACCGAGCGCCTGCCCGAGCGCATCGATCCGGACACCGGGCGGGTCCACCCCTCCTATCATCAGGCGGTCGCCGCCACCGGGCGGCTGTCCTCCTCGGATCCGAACCTGCAGAACATTCCGGTACGTACCGCGGAGGGCCGCCGGATCCGCCAGGCGTTCATCCCGGAGGAAGGGAAAGTGCTGCTTGCCGCGGACTACTCCCAGATCGAGCTGCGCATCATGGCGCATCTCTCCGGGGACCGGGGGCTGCGGGAGGCCTTCGAGGCCGGGCAGGACATTCATCGCGCCACCGCCGCCGAAGTCTTCGGTGCGGAGTCCCCGGAGGCGGTGACCGCGGAGCAGCGCAGGGCCGCCAAGGCGATCAATTTCGGGCTGATCTACGGGATGTCCGCGTTCGGGCTCGCGCGCAACCTGGGCATCGACCAGGGCCGCGCGCGGGAATACATCGACCGCTATTTCGCGCGCTACCCGGGCGTGCACGACTACATGGAGACGGCGCGCCGGACCGCTCGCGACCAGGGCTATGTGGAGACGCTGTTCGGTCGCCGGCTCTACCTCCCGGAGATCGGCAGCCGGAACCCGGCCCGCCGGGCGCAGGCGGAACGCGTCGCGATCAATGCCCCGATGCAGGGCACCGCGGCCGACATCATCAAGCGCGCGATGCTGAAGGTGGCCGAGCGCCTGCATCGGGACCGCCTCCCGGCGCGGATGATCATGCAGGTGCACGACGAACTGGTGCTGGAGGTCGGCCGGGATGCGCTGGACGAGGTGCGCGTCGCGGTGGTCGAGGACATGGCGGGTGCGGCGAACCTCGCGGTGGACCTGGTGGTCGATGTTGGTACCGGACAGAATTGGGATGCGGCCCATTAGCCTGAGGATTGCGGCACCGGCAACGATGAGGGTTGGTCATTGAACAACGGGATGAAGCTGGGCCGACTGGTGCCCTGGATCGCGGGGGTGGCGGCCCTCGGCGCGTTGTGGGTCTGGGCCGACCGCTTGCTGCCCGGCGGCGACGCCGGGGAGTTGCGGGTGGTGGCCCCGGAAGAGTGCGACCTGAACGAGCGCGCCTGTGCGGCCGAGCTGTCTTCGGGCGGAGAGGCGCTGCTGGATCTGGCGCCACGGCCGATGCCGACCCTGCAGCCGCTGGCGGTGACGCTGCAGCTGACCGGGCAGGATCCGGAGTGGGTCGAGATCGACTTCGCCGGGGTGGAGATGTACATGGGCTTCAACCGTGCGCGCCTGGAGCGCGTGAACCCCGGCAGCTACCGCGGGGAGGCCGTGTTGCCCGTGTGTGCGAGCGAGGCGATGACCTGGGCGGCCACCGTACTGCCCGAGGGCGATGCGGAGCGCGGCCAGGTGCAGTTCCGGTTTGTCACGCGGCGCTGAAAAGCTGGGGCCGGCCGCGCTTTCCAGGCGGTGCGTCACCGCGATCGCCGGTGTGTCGTACGAGCCAGCGAAGCGATGATGCAAATCAGCCTTGGAACTTTCTTGGAGCTTGCGCGTCCTATCGACAGGCGCTGTGCCCAGCGCCTCCCGCTTCCCTCCCTGAGCGGGACGGTTCCGGCCCCCCCTGCCGGAGCCTCTCTTGCCCCGGTCATCCCCCTGTGACCGGGGCATCTTTTTTGCGCGGCGGAACACGGGCTGCGCACTCTTCCCGCTCTACGGGCCTTTGTACAGGCAGGGGCAATGGAGGCCCACCGCGAGCGCTGGCCATAACCCCGAGCATCAATCCTGATCGGGGCCGATTTCCAGCCATTCCAGCAGCAGCCCCTGCAAGTCCTCGACGCCCTCGCGTTTCAGCGCGGAAAAGCTCTGCAGCGTTGCATTCAGGCCCATTTCCTCCAGGTCGCGCCGCGCGCGCTGGAGCTGCCGAGCCGCCTCGTTGCGGGAGACCTTGTCCGCCTTCGTCAGCACCACGTGCAGCGGGCGTGGCTGCGGCTCCAGCCACTGCAGCAGGTTGCGGTCGAGGTCGGTCATCGGCCTGCGGATGTCCATGATCAGGACCAGGCCGAGCAGGCTTTGGCGCTCGCGCAGGTACTGCCCAATCAGGCGGTCCCAGTGCGCGCGCTGCGCGGGCGGTACCCGCGCATACCCATACCCTGGCAGGTCGATCAGGCGCTGCTCACCTCCCGGCGTCAGCCGGAACACGTTGATTTCCTGTGTGCGGCCGGGTGTGCGGCTGACACGGGCCAGGGCCCGGCGCCCGCAGAGCGCGTTCATCGCGCTGGACTTGCCGGCATTGGAGCGCCCGGCGAATGCGATTTCCACACCGGTATCGGGCGGCAGCTGAGCGATGCGGGCGGCGCCCAGGACGAACTCGGCCTCTCGAAACGGGTTGTGCATGTTCCCTCGCGGCCGGCGCCGCCGGCATCATGTTGCGGCGTGGTGCCTTTGCCGCCCACGCGCGCATGTGCTATATAATGCGCCCCTTATTTTGATTCCCCTCGGCCAGGGGACACAAGGTCCGGCCTCCTCGCCGGCTCGCACATTCGAAGCAGGAGTATCTCTCAAATGAATTACGTGCGTTCGAGCCTTTTCGCGGTCCTGTCCCTTGCGCTTGCGCTGCCCGCCGGGCTGCAGGCTGCCGGCGACCCGGTCCGCGGCCAGGAGTTGTCCCAGGCCTGCGCCGCCTGCCACGGCAGCGACGGCAACAGTGTGAACCCGGAGTGGCCGAAGCTGGCGGGACAGCACGCCAGCTACACCCACAAGCAGCTGATGGACTACAAGACCGGCCGGCGCGAGAACGCACTGATGGCCGGGCAGGTCGCGAACCTGGATGAGCAGGACATGTGGGATCTCGGCGCCTTCTACGCCCAGCAGCAGATCAGCCCGGGTACCGCGGACGAGACCGTTGCCGAACGCGGCGAACGCATCTACCGCGGTGGCATTCCGGCCGCCGGCGTGGCCGCCTGCATGGCTTGCCACGGTGCGACTGGCAAAGGGAACCC
>PULL01000064.1 GCA_003550945.1 Thioalkalivibrio sp.
AAAAAAATTTTTTTGCCTGATACCCAAAAAAATCCCAAAAACCACTTGACAATGGCGCCGGAATGTGGTAGACTAAGGATATATTAAGGCAACGGCAACGGCAACGGCAACGGCAACGGAAGCGGTGGTACGCTTTCAGCCATGGGCCCGGGCGCGTCCGCCGACGCGAAGCCCGAGCCGGAAGTTGCGCCGCGCCCGAAGATGACCGATCCCTCGGGTGGCCCGGTACTGAAGTTCCTCGGCTTCGTCTGGCTGTATCTGAAATCGCTCGCACAAAGCTTCGTTGAGGGCGTGATGCAGTCCATGCGCGCGATTGCGCGCCTGATCCTGCGCCTGGCAAGCAGCGGTTCGAACGGCGGACCCCCTCCCGGTGGTCCGGGAACCGGTGGCGATTCCGGTCCTGGTGCGGGCCCCGGAGGCGGATCTCCGAGTTCCAGCGGCGGTGCCGCCGGTCCTGCGACGGGCAACGTGGCGCCATCGGCCACCCCGGTAACCCCTGCCGAGACCGATCGGCCTGCGGGTGTTCAGCAAGAACCGACGAGACCACCTGCGAAGTCCAGTGCAGGCGGCACTACGCCGGCGACCGAGGTTCAGCCGGAACGGCCGGTCGCGGCGAAGCGGGAGGAGCCAGCACCAGCGGCGAAGCCCAGCCCGCCGGCAGGCGAGACCGCCGGCACGGACGGTGGTCCAGTCGAGAAGACTGCCGTGGCGGAAAGCGAGGTGAAGCCGGCACCGGTCAAGGCTCAAGCGGAAAATGCGGCGACCGGAAAAGACGAACCCTCGCCCGCTGGCAAGGCTCAGCGCGGGAAAGCGAAGAAGGAACGCAGGGACGCAGCGCCGGCGAGCGCAAGCAAAACGCCGGTGAAGGCAGCCGGTCCGAAAGGAGAGGCACCACAGACCGATGCCGCCAAGCCCGAGAAGCCCGCCCCGGGCGCGGCGGCTTCCAGTGCGCGTCGCCGTCGCGGCATCCGTTTATCCTAGAGAATCCATCCACTACGACTCTGAACGAGGAGACGATCCCATGAAGCACGAAATGACCAAGTTTTCCCTGACGGCCCTGGCTGTAGCGACCACCCTGGCGCTGGCCGGTGCCGTGCAGGCTGCAGAGACCCAGGGCGCCGATGGTGTGGCCTACGGGGTGCAGGAGTTTGCCCACGGTCCGCTGGCTTACGGCTACGGTGACCGCCCGATGCGTCCCGGCATGCAGGTGCCACATGGCCGTCCCGACTTTGGGTATGCACCCGGCCGTGACTGGTCGGCTCCGCAGATGCCGCCGCGGCCGGAGTTCATGCAGGCGCCGCCGCGTCCTGATTTCGGTGGCATGCCGGCGCGCCCCGATTTCGGTGCGATGCCGCCGCGGCCGGAGTTCCCGGGTATGCGGGGGCGTCCCGACTTTGCGGCTCCCGCCATGCCTGCATTCGAAGGCATGCCCTGGGATCGTGAGGCCTATGCGGCCGAGATGCCCGAAATGACCGAGGAAATGAAGGAGTGGATGGCCGAACGCGAGGAGCGCATGAAGCAGATGGCCGCCGAGCGCGAGGAGCGCATGAAGCAGCGGGAAGCGGAGCGTGAGGCCCACATGAAGGCCATGGAAGCCGCGCGTGAAGCGTTCATGGCCGAGCTTCCGGAAGACGTGCGCCAGGCGATGACCGAGCGCGAAGAGCGGATGAAGGAAATGGAAGCCCAGCGCCAACAGCAGATGGCTGAGATGGAAGAGATGCGGCAGGCCCGCATGAAAGCCATGGAGGCCGGGCGCGAGGCGTATATGGCCGAGATGGAGCGGCAGCGTGAGGCCATGATGCAGATGATGGAAGAGCGCCAGTAACCATGGAACGGGGCGGTGTGGTGCGATCGGCACCGCGGGAATCGGCCGGGTAGGCCGTTTCGCGGCAATCCATGGGCCGCCGGCGACGGTGGGCCCATGGCATTGCCTTGGGGAATTCGGGCCATGAAGGGATCGTCGTGCAAGGCAGTGCAGCAGTCCACGACCGGTTGGGTGGCCTTCTTGATCCTGTTGTTTGCCCTGGCCGCCGCCACGGAGCTGCAGGCCCGGGATCGAAACCCCTGGGCGGTTCCGGATCCGAGAGCGCCGACGCCGACGTTCCAGCCGCCGTCCGACGGCCGGTTTGCCCCGCAGGACTATGACCCGGTGAATGACCGTCGCCGGCGTCCCGCCCGACCCGGGGAATTCGTGCAACCGGATATCACCGGGCATCTTCACCACCTGCACCCGGGTTTGACGGTTGCGCCCGAAAGCCTTGGCTTCGGGCTGCACGACCCGCTTAGCGGCGTATCGCCCTGGTCCGGCCTGCACGGTATTCCGGGCTTGACGGGCTATCCGGGCCTTTACCCGTATGGCGTCCATCCGGGTAGTGGTATCCTCTGGCCAGGGACGGGTCTGACGACCCCTGGACTGGGTTGGCCCTTGTATGGGTCCCCACTCGGTACCGTTCCGTTACTGGGTGCGCCATACTGATCGATCAGTGAGACGAAGAAAATGCGCAGGCTGGCAGCCCTCCAGGCCGACGCATCATCCAGAAGAGGGCACACAACTCCATTGGAGGTTTTTGATGAGCAAGTTCGTGAAGGCAATCGTTCTGGCCGCTTCCCTCGGTGCCCTCGCCGCAGCCCCGATGATGGCTTCCGCGCAGTGGGGCGGTCCGGGTTGGGGTGGTCCGGGCTACGGCGGTCCGGGTGGCTGGGGTGGCCCCGGCTATGGCTACCCGGGTGGCTGGGGTGGTCCCGGCTACGGCCGTGGTATGGGTGACATGTTCGGCTTCGGCGACATGTTCAGCGACTTCGACTTCACTGCTCGTGGTCGCGGCGCTGGTCATGGCTACGGGCGTGGCCACGGTGACATGTACGGTTATGGCCATCCCTATGGCTATGGCCCCGGTTACGGCTACGGCCCGCGCTGGTAAGTTCCAAGGAGGGCACCCTGCCCGGCTTCTGCCGGGCAGGTCTTTTCGAGCGGTCGCGCCGAGGGCCTGAATGCTGACAGTGATTGGTAACCTCAAGGGTGGAACCGGCAAGAGCACCGTGGCCTTCAACCTCGCCCTATGGGGCGTCGGCAACAAGCGCAGGGTGCTCGCGGTGGATCTCGACCCTCAGGCGACCCTGACCGACGTGATCCGGGTCCGCGATGAAGAGGGCTATGTTCCGGCGCTGGAACTGTCGCAGAGCCTCGACGAGGCGATCAAGGCGGCGCAGGAGTACGACGAAGTCATCGTCGACGTCGGCCCTTCCGACCTCGGTACGATGTATGCTGCGATCCTGGCGGCGGACCAGGTGGTGATTCCGGTGCCGCCGAGTCAGGCGGATGTCTGGTCCACCCACCGTTTCGTGAAGAAGATTCGGGAGTTGCGCGGTGAGCGCAGCAGGCCCGAGATCATCGGTTTTATCAACCGGGCCGATACCCATCAGGCGGTCCGGGAATCGGACGAGACTTTTGGCGCCCTTGGAATGATCGAGGGGCTTAGGGCGCTGCGCCCGCGTCTCGGCCAGCGCATGGCTTTCCGGCGTTCGTTCAGCGAGGGACTTTCCGTTCATGAACTGGAGCACCGGAGCAAGGCCGCGAACGAACTCGACGAGCTGGCAAAGGCAATCTTTCGCAAATCGCGGCGGTGACCGATTGCGTCGCTGTGCGGTTGAGCAAGAACATCGATCAATGACCAACACAGGGTGAATCATGGCCGCCTTGGGCACCTTCCTGCGTAAGTACTGGATTGTCATCGTCATCGTTCTGTGGGTGATCGCGTGGTTCAACCGCGACTGGCTCGCCGGAACCACGCCGGCAGCCGAGGATATCCGGCCTGCAGAGGAGGTGATTTCCGAGGTCGCAGCAATCGCCCCTCCGCCAGAGCCCACGGTTGAAGAAGAGCCGGTGACGGAGCCCGAGCCGGTCACGGAGCCCGAGCCGGTCACGGAGCCTGAGCCGGTGACGGAGCCCGAGCCGGTCACGGAGCCCGAGCCGG
>PULL01000043.1 GCA_003550945.1 Thioalkalivibrio sp.
ATATTTCTCGCTGCCCCGGAACATCATGTGTTCGAGCATGTGCGAAATGCCGGTGATGCCGCTGTGCTCATCCACCGACCCGACCCGGTACCAGACCTGGTTGGTCACCACCGGAGCGCGTGCATCCACCTGCACCAGCACCGTGAGTCCATTCTCCAGCCGGTGCTCGACCACCCGGTCGGACGCAGCCACCTGCAGCGCGGTCAGTGCCAGCCAGACCGCCAGCAGCCCAAGGGAAAGGCGTCTCATCATCTTCGAACCTCGTGATAGCATTGCCGGATTCCTGTCTTGACCATGGGCGCCATGTTCGGTTTCCGAAAAAAAGATTCTTCCGCCGCGGACACCCGGGAACGCGCCGGGCTCTTCGCCCGCCTGAAGCAGGGACTCGCGAAGACCGGCAAGGTTCTGAGCACCGACATCACCGAGTTGTTCCGGCGCCGGATCGACGACACGCTGTTCGAGGAACTCGAGGAGCGGCTGCTGCTCGCGGACGTCGGAGTCGACGCGACCCGGCGCATCATGGACCAGATCACCCGCGGGGTGAAGCGGGGCGAACTCGGCGATGCCGAGGCGCTGATGCAGGCGCTGGAGAACGCGATGACGCAGATCCTGGAACCGGTGGAACAGCCGCTGCGGATCCCGCCGGACCGATCGCAGCCCTTCTCCATCCTGGTGGTCGGCATCAATGGTGCCGGCAAGACCACCACCATCGGCAAGCTGTCCCACCATCTGCGCGCGGAAGACTACTCGGTGCTGCTCGCCGCCGGCGACACCTTCCGTGCCGCCGCGGTGGAACAACTGCAGACCTGGGGCGAGCGCAACGGCGTGCCGGTGGTCGCCCAGGGCACCGGCGCCGACTCGGCGTCCGTGGTCTTCGACGCGCTTCAGGCCGCGCAGTCGCGGCACATCGACGTGATGATCGCCGATACCGCGGGCCGCCTGCACACGCAGCACAACCTGATGGACGAGATCCGCAAGGTGAAGCGGGTGATGGGTCGGCTCGACGCCGACGCACCGAGCGAGGTGCTGCTGGTGATCGACGGCGGCACCGGGCAGAACGCGCTGAACCAGGTCAGGCAGTTCCACGAGGCGCTCGGCGTGACCGGGCTGGTGGTCACCAAGCTCGACGGCACCGCGAAAGGTGGCGTGCTGTTTGCGCTGGCCGAGCAGATGGGCATCCCCGTGCGCTTCGTCGGCGTTGGCGAGCGGGCCGAGGACCTGCAACCGTTCGACGCCCGTGCGTTCGTCCGCGCGCTGCTGAACCGCGCGGACGGCTGAACCCCGCGAGCCGCGTGCCACGATGATACGGATGCACCGCGTGACCAAGCGGTTCCCCGGCGGCACCGAGGCGCTGAGCAATGTCAGCCTGCGCGTGGACACCGGCGCGCTGGCGTTCCTGACCGGCCCGTCCGGGGCCGGCAAGAGCACCCTGCTGCGCCTGATCGCGCGACTGGAACGCCCGACCCGCGGCCGGATCATGGTCAACGGCCGGGACCTGGAAACGCTGCCGCGCCGCCAGGAGCCGCAGTTCCGCCGCAGCATCGGCCTGGTGTTCCAGGACCACCGGCTGCTGTTCGACCGGCCGGTGCACGCGAACGTCGCGCTGCCGCTGGAAATCCTCGGCTACCGGCGCGCGGAGGCACGCAAGCGGGTGCGCGCCGCGTTGGACAAGGTCGGCCTGCTGCAGAAAGAAAATGCCCAGCCGCAGACCCTGTCGGCCGGCGAGCAGCAGCGGGTGGGCATCGCCCGCGCGATCGTGCACCGCCCGGCCCTGCTGCTTGCGGACGAACCCACCGGAAACCTCGACCCCGGGCTGTCGCGCGAGATCATGCAACTGTTCCTCGACTTCAACCGCGTCGGCATGACCGCCCTGATCGCCAGCCACAACCTCGAGCTGATTTCCGCGCTCGGAAGGCCGATGCTGCACCTGGAGAACGGCAGCCTGGAGGCACGCCACGTGACCCAGCCGCGGAGCGCCGGATGAAGGACGCCGGCGACCGCGCGGGCTGCCTGGAGGCCTGGCTGTACAACCACGCCGATGCCGCGCGGCGGAGCCTGTGGCGGCGGCTGCACGCACCCGGCCAGACCCTGATCCTGGTCGCGGTGCTCGGGTTCATCCTCGCGCTGCCCGCCTACCTCTGGCTGCTGCTGGAGAATGCTCGGGCCCTGTCGGCGGATGTCGACCACGAACCCCGGATCGCGCTGTACCTCGACGATACCGCAGAGGAGACCGTGAGCGCGGCAGCGGCCCGGATCGACGCATGGCCCGGCGTCGCGAGGGTGGTCACGACCGGGTCCGAGGAGGCCCTGGCCACCTACCGCGCCAGCCTGCCGGACCCCGCGCTGCTGGACTGGCTGGAGGACAATCCGCTGCCCGCGATCATCGAAGTGCTGCCGCTGGAACGCAGCCCCGAGGCCGTCGAGGCGCTGGAGCGGCAGCTTGCGGACCTGCTGCCCGAGGCCACCATCGTCAGCGACCACGAGTGGGTCCGCCAACTCGGAGCGCTGCACGCGGCCGGACTGCGGATGCTGCTGGTCATCGGCGCGCTGCTCGCGCTCGGAGTCACGCTGATCCTCGCGGTCGCCTCGGCCGCCGAACTGCGGGAGCGGCGCGAGGAGATCTCGATCGCGCGGATCACCGGCGCCACCGACCGCTTCCTGCGCCGGCCGTCGCTGTACGGGGGGCTGCTGCTGGGTCTGGGCGGCGGGCTGTTCAGCCTGATCCTGCTCTGGGTGGGCGTGCTGTTGACCCGGGAGCCGGTCGAGGGGGCCGCAGTGGTGTTCGGCCTGCCGTTTGCGTTCGCCGGGCCCGAGGCCCGCATCGGGCTGATGCTGATCGGCGCCGGGCTGGTCCTCGGCTGGGTCGGGGGCCGGCTGGGCAGCGCAGCGGCGCTGCGGGACTGAGGGCGTCGGCACGGGGCCGTCGCGGATGACGGCCGGGAACACGCGGGGCCTTTAGCACTCTAAGGGCCAGACTGCTAAACTTGACGCATTTTCCGAGGGGGACCCTTCATGAGCCAAGCATTGGTGCGAAAGCCCGTGGACATGCCCGTCCCGGTCGGCAACCTGGACCACTACATGGCGGCCGTCAGCCGCATCGAGGTACTGGAAGCCGAAGAAGAACGGCAACTGGCCCGCGCGCTGCGCGACGAGCACGATCTCGACGCGGCGCGGCGGCTGATCCTGCACAACCTGCGCTTCGTAGTGCACATCGCCCGCGGCTACTCCGGCTACGGCCTGCCGCTGGGCGACCTGATCCAGGAAGGCAACGTGGGCCTGATGAAGGCGGTGCGCCGCTTCGACCCCGAGCAGGGCGTGCGCCTGGTCTCGTTCGCGGTGCACTGGATCCGCGCCGAGATCCACGAGTTCATCCTGCGCAACTGGCGCATCGTGAAGGTCGCGACAACGAAGGCGCAGCGCAAGCTGTTCTTCAACCTGCGCCAGGCGAAGCAGCGCCTCGGCTGGCTGAACCCCGAAGAGGTCTCGGCAGTGGCCCGCGATCTGGGGGTGCCGGAGAGCGAGGTGCTGGAGATGGAAAGCCGGCTGGCCGGCCGCGACACCAGCTTCGACCCCGACCCGGCCGAGGACGAGGACCGCGGTCACCTGGTGCCCGCAGAGCAACTGTCCGGCAGCCCGGACAATGATCCGGCCAGGATCGTCGAGGACGCGGACTGGGACCGTCACTACCAGGCGCAACTGCAGCGCTCCCTGAGCACACTGGACGAACGCACCCGGGACATCCTGGTCCGGCGCTACCTGATCGAGCCGAAGGCGACGCTGCACGAACTGGCTGCGGAATACGGTGTGTCCGCCGAACGCATCCGCCAGATCGAAAACCGCGCGTTCCGCAGCCTGCGCGAAGCGCTGGCCGCCTGACTCTGATGGCGCTCGGCCACCCCCGACCCTGAAAGTCTCCCTCCCCCGCGCGCGGGGGAGGGTTGGGGAGGGGG
>PULL01000290.1 GCA_003550945.1 Thioalkalivibrio sp.
CGATCACCCCCTAATCCCACCCCCGGGCCGGCTTGCGGCTGGGCGACCTCGGGCCGCGGCCTTCAGGCCTCGCGGCTGGAAGTCGCGCCCACGAGGGTGCGGTCGGCGGTCGGAGCGGACTCGGGCCGCGGTGGGTGCCGGAGTCGCACGTGGAGGCATTCCCACGCGGGGCTCTCTAGGGCCGCATCCCGAAGCATTGCATTGCCCGCGTTCGCGGCCCTGCGGCCACGGACGCGGTATCATGCGCCCCGTTTGCAGCATTTGCAGGAGGGACCATGTCCGGTCAGACGCTTTACGACAAATTGTGGCAGGAACATATCGTCCACGAAGAACCGGACGGCACGACGCTGCTGTACATCGACCGCCATCTGGTGCACGAAGTCACTTCGCCGCAGGCGTTCGAGGGACTGCGTCTGGCTGGCCGCAAACCCTGGCGCGCGGCGTCGGTGCTGGCGGTGCCGGACCACAACGTGCCCACCGCGAACCGGGATTCGGGCATTGCCGACCCGGTGTCGCGAACCCAGGTCGAGACGCTGGAGCACAACGTCGCCGAATACGGGCTGAATTTCTTCCCGATGCGTGATCTTCGGCAGGGCATCGTGCACGTGATCGGCCCGGAGCAGGGTGCGACGCTGCCGGGCACGACGGTCGTCTGCGGCGATTCCCACACCTCCACCCACGGTGCGCTGGGCGCGCTGGCCTTTGGTATCGGAACCTCCGAGGTGGAGCACGTGCTGGCCACCCAGTGCCTGTGGCAGAAGAAGTCGAAGAGCATGCTGGTCCGGGTGGAGGGCGAACTTGGGCCCGGGGTGACCGCAAAGGACGTGGTGCTGGCAATCATCGGGGAAATCGGAACCGCCGGCGGGACGGGTTTTGCGATCGAGTTCGGTGGATCCGCGATCCGCAGCCTGTCGATCGAAGGTCGGATGACGATCTGCAACATGGCCATCGAGGCCGGGGCTCGCGCGGGCATGGTGGCGGTGGACGAGAAGACCATCGAATACGTGCGCGGCCGGCCGCAGGCGCCGGCCGGCGAACGCTTCGACCAGGCGGCGGCGGCATGGCGCGAGCTGGTCAGCGATCCCGACGCCCGGTTCGACCGCATCGTGGAACTGGACGCGAGCGCGATCGAGCCCCAGGTCAGCTGGGGCACCTCGCCCGAGATGGTCGTGCCGGTATCCGGCAAGGTGCCGGACCCGGCGCAGGAGCAGGATCCGGTGCGCGCCGAGGGCATGCGCAGGGCATTGGCCTACATGGGGCTCGAGCCGGGCACGCCGATCACCGCGATCCGTCCCGACAAGGTCTTCATTGGCTCCTGCACCAACTCCCGGATCGAGGACCTGCGCGCGGCGGCGGCCGTGGTGCGCGGTCGGCGCAAGGCCGACAACATCAAGCTGGCGATGGTGGTGCCAGGGTCAGGACTGGTGAAGCAGCAGGCTGAGGCGGAAGGGCTGGACAGGGTTTTCCTCGACGCCGGTTTCGAGTGGCGCGAGCCAGGGTGCTCGATGTGCCTGGCAATGAACGCCGACCGCCTGGAGCCGGGTGAACGCTGCGCATCCACATCGAACCGCAATTTCGAGGGACGGCAGGGGCAGGGTGGCCGCACTCACCTGGTCAGCCCCGCGCTGGCCGCCGCCGCCGCGGTCGCCGGACACTTCGTCGAACCCGCACAACTGGAGGGCTGAGGGATGCAGGCATTCACCGTGCACCGGGGCATTGCCGCCCCGCTCGACCGCGCCAACGTGGACACCGACGCGATCATCCCGAAGCAGTACCTGAAGTCCATCAAGCGCACCGGATTCGGGCCGAACGCCTTTGACGACTGGCGCTACCTCGACCCCGGTGAGCCCGATGCCGACAACTCCGGAAGGCGTCCGAATCCCGACTTCGTGCTGAACCAGCCCCCGTTCGACCGTGCGACGATTCTTCTGGCACGCAAGAATTTCGGTTGCGGTTCTTCGCGCGAGCACGCGGTCTGGGCGCTGGACGACTTCGGGTTCCGCGCCGTGATTGCGCCGTCGTTTGCCGACATATTTTTCAATAACAGCTTCAAGAATGGTCTTCTTCCTGTTGTTTTGAAGGAAAATGAAGTCGACGAACTGTTTCGGCGGGTGCGCGCCGAGCCGGGGCTGGAAATCGAGGTCGACCTGCAGTCGCAGCAGGTTCGTGTGCCTGGAGGGCCGGTATTCCGCTTCGAGGTCGATTCCGACCGTCGGCGCCGTCTGCTCGAGGGTCTGGACGACATCGCGCTGACACTTCAGCATGCGGATAAAATACGGGCGTATGAGGCGCTCCGGCAGCAGGAGGCGCCGTGGCTGATGAGTGGGTGACCGGGGCTACTCTTGGGTTTGGACTAGCCCGTTGAGGCCTCCGAGCGTCTGGTCTGCGTTCCCTTTAGCGGGTGTCGGCAGCAGGGATGCTGCCGTCAAGCCTACAGGGAGGTATTCACGGCGTCCCGCTGAAGGGAATGCAGACCAGACGCCGTCCCCGGCGCGTGAACCGGGTAATGGAAGTCCGAAGAGAACGAGAAAGGAGCACACGAGGTGCAAAGAATTCTGGTATTGCCGGGCGATGGCATCGGCCCGGAGATCGTCAACGAAGCGCTGAAGGTCCTCGACCGGGTCGCGGAGTTGGAGGGTATCGAACTCGAGATCGACGAAGGTCTGATCGGCGGTGCCGCGTACGATGCCGCGGGGCATCCCTATCCCGAGGCGACGCGCGAAATGGCGCGCGAGGCGGACGCGATTCTGCTGGGTGCGGTGGGTGGCCCGCAGTACGAGGCCCTGGATCGCCCGATGCGGCCAGAGCGCGGGCTGCTCGGGATTCGCTCCGATCTCGGCCTGTTCGCGAACCTGCGTCCCGCGATCCTGTACCCGCAGCTCGCGGCTGCGTCGACGCTGCGGCCCGAGGTGGTCGCCGGGCTCGACCTGCTGATCGTGCGCGAACTCACCGGCGACATCTATTTCGGCCAGCCGCGCGGCATCGAGGAGCGCGACGGCCAGCGGGTCGGTTTCAACACGGCCGTGTACAGCGAGCTGGAGATCGAGCGCATCGCCCGCGTGGCCTTCGAAGCCGCGATGAAGCGGGATCGGCGGCTGTGCTCTGTGGACAAAGCGAACGTGCTGGAGGTGTCCGAGCTTTGGCGTGAGGTCGTGATCCGGGTCGGCGCCGACTACCCCGACGTCGAGCTCTCGCACATGTACGTGGACAACGCGGCGATGCAGTTGGTGCGCGCGCCGAAACAGTTCGACGTGATGGTGACCGGCAACATTTTCGGCGACATCCTGTCCGACGAGGCCTCGATGCTGACGGGGTCGATCGGCATGCTACCGTCGGCGTCTCTGAATGCCGAGGGAGCCGGGCTGTACGAACCGATTCATGGTTCGGCTCCGGACATTGCCGGTCAGGACAAGGCCAACCCGATTGCCACCGTGCTGTCGGTTGCGATGCTGCTGCGGCACAGTCTCGGCCACGAGGCGGGTGCGCGGCGGATCGAGACTGCGGTGGGGCGGGTGCTCGATCAGGGGCTGCGCACCGCAGACATCTATTCCGAAGCTGCGACGCTGGTGGGCACGACCGCTATGGGTGACGCGCTCGTCGCGGCACTGGACTAACAAAAAGTTGAGAAAATGGTGATATCCATATGACTGAAAAGACATTTGATGTTGCGGTCGTGGGTGCGACGGGAGCCGTGGGTGAGACCATGCTGTCGATCCTCGCGGAGCGGAACTTTCCGGTGCGCAACGTTTACGCCGTGGCCAGCGAGCGTTCGGCCGGGAAAAAGGTGGCGTTTGGCAGCCGGGAACTGGTGGTCGAGGATCTGGCCGAGTTCGACTTCGGCAAGGTTCAGGTGGGGTTGTTCTCACCGGGCGCCTCGGTGTCGGCCGTGTACGCGCCGAAGGCTGCCGCGGCC
>PULL01000166.1 GCA_003550945.1 Thioalkalivibrio sp.
CCACGACGGCCGGGTCCGCCCCCGGACCGACCAGAAGGCTCGCCGGTCCGTTGCGGCGGCCATAGCCGCGGCTGACGATGCCCGGCCGGTAGCCTGCATCACGCAGCCGTCCCGCCAGCCAGGCGGTCATCGGTGTCTTGCCGCTGCCCCCCACGGTCAGGTTGCCAACGACAATCACCGCTTTCACCGGGAGGAACACGTTGCGCTGCGCTTCCTCCAGCCGGGTGCGCTTCCAGCTCGCGACCCCCGCGTAGATCAGCGACAGGGGGAACATCGCCGCGGCGAAGGGGCCGCGCTGGCTCCACTGGCGCCACAGCCAGCGCTCTACCACATCCACACCCGGTCCATCAGCGCGGCCAGGTTCTCGTCCACCTGCCGGCGCTCCTCCCAGAAACGGCGGCGCGCCGCGTCGCCCTGCGTGCGGCGCAGCGCCTCGCTGCCACGCAACTCCTGCCAGTGTGCGGCGACCGCGGCGGGCTCGGCCAGGATCGGCACGGGCAGACCACCCGAGTCCGCCGCCGCGCCGAGGCTCACGGCCGAGCCCGCGGCCAGCGCCTGCCAGAGCACGTCGCGTCCGGGGTGCGCCAGATGCACCCCGTGGGCCGCACTCGCTGCAGCCGCATGCCAGCGCGCGTCGTCGACGTGCAGCACCGTTCCACCCGGCAAGGCCCGGCGATCCCAGCCGCTGACCTTCAGCGTGGCCTCCGATGGAGACGCGCCGGCAGTCAGGCTCACCATCAAGATGTCCTCACCGGAAGCCGGCGAGGCTTTCCAGGCGGCCAGCCACGCAGGCCACTGCGCAGCCGTGCCATGCCACCACCACAGGCGCCGTTCCCCGGCACCGGCCAGACTCCGCAGCACGACGTCGGCCTGGGCCTCGGCAAAGCGCGCCTGCGGATCCGCCGCGGGCAGCAGTTGCTCCGCCTGTGCGGATCGCTCCCAACCGTCTTCCCCTGCCGTGGAGATCGGCCAGGCAGCGGCGACGGGCGTGGCCGGCGCAGCCCCCACCACCGCCACCGGTGCCAGGGTTCTGCGCAGCAGGTTTTCCGGGGGCTTCGATTCCGCAAGGATGATCCCGCAGGGCTGAAACCGTCCCAGCACCCGCGTGACCACCCGCGGTCGGTCGCAGGGACCGTACCCGATGCCGATCTTCGGCCAGGGCTGCAGCAGGCGGGGAAGGAGTTCCGGATCGTCCTGCTCGAAGGTCAGCACCACGCGCACGTCCCGGCGCCGGTCACGCACGGCGCCCAGCAGTTCCACGCCAAGGCGCAGCGAATCCGGACCGGCGCCGGCCTTGATCCAGACGACCCGGCCGCGACCCTCCGGGGGGCTCAGGAACCCGAGCCGGGCACGCGCGCGATGGCCTTCACCCCTGCGGTAGTCGCGCAGTACCGCGCGCCACACCGGCCAGAATGACGAACCGTAACCCGGATCCGCGTTCACCCGCCGGCTCCCGGGATTCCTGTACGGATCCGGCGAGTCTCGACACAGAAGGCACCGGTCGCGGGTCCAGCGGGAGCCACCCGGTCCGGGACCCGGACACTAATCCGCATCAGGTGTGCGTCCGATGGTCGCGATCGATACCGCGGTGACACCGAGCCGCCCCACCACGTCCAGTGCGGTGACCACGGACTGGTGGGTCGCATTCGCGTCCGCACGGATCAGCACCGGATCACCTGGCCGGCCGGCCAGCGCCTGCTCCACCGCCCGCTCCAGGGTCTCCGGGCGACGGTTCACGAGTTCGCGCCCATCGACGAAATACTGGCCGGTCGCGTCGACGAGGATATCGACCCACGCGCGCTCGGTGGGCACCGCCTCGCGGTCCGCCGACGGCAGCTGCAGCTGGATGTCGGCGTGCTGGTCGAAGGTGGTCGAGACCATGAAGAAAATCAGCAGCAGAAACACCACGTCGATCAGCGGCGTGAGGTTGATTCCCGCCTCGTCGTTGCGTGGCCTGCGGAAGTTCATGCACTGACACCGGAGACGCTGCGCTCGCCGTGGATCACCTCGACCAGCTTCACGGCCTCCATCTCCATCTCCAGCACCAGCTCGTCGACCCGCCCGCGGAAGTAGCGGTGGAAAATCAGAGTCGGGATCGCGACACCAATCCCTGCCGCCGTGGTCACCAGGGCCTGCGAGATGCCCCCGGCGAGGTCACGCGGGCTGCCGACGCCGATATCGGTGATCACGGTGAACACCTCGATCATCCCGACCACGGTGCCGAGCAAGCCCAGCAGCGGGGTGATCATCGCGATCGTGCCCAGGGTATTCAGGAACCGTTCGAGTTCGTGTGCGACCCGTCGCCCGGTCTCCTCGATGGTTTCCTTCATCACCTCCCGGGAGCGATCCTGTGCGGCCAGCCCGGCGGCCAGCACTCGGCCCAGTGGCGACCGTGCACGCAGGCGCTGCAGATGTGCGTCGCCGTCCGCTCCCCCTCCGCGCACCTGCTCCCACACCGTCAACAGCAACCCCTGGGGGACCACGCGCGAGCGGCGCAGCGCCCAGAGGCGTTCCAGCACGATGGCCAGCGCGATCACCGAGCACAGCAGGATCGGCACCATCAGCCAGCCGCCCGCCTTCACGATCTCCAGCATAGGGATCTCCTTCCTGTCCCGACGGCCCATTCGCTCCGCCGGCAGTCGACCCGTGATGATACCCGCAGGCCGACAGGCACGAAACTCAGACCACGGGCATCACAGGCGCGTGAACAGCGCGATCGATTCCACGTGCGCGGTGTGCGGGAACATGTCCATGATCCCCGCGGCTTCCAGCCGGTAACCGAAGTGATGCACCAGCCGGTCGGCGTCGCGGGCCAGCGTCGCGGGGTTGCAGGACACGTAAACCAGCCGTGGGATCGCGACCGGACCCAGCGCCTCGACCGCGGCTGCGGCCCCGGTGCGCGGCGGATCCAGCAGCACGCGGTCGAAGGGCTCGCGCAGCCAGGAACTGTCTCCGAGCGCGGCGTCGTCGAGGTTCGCGCAGACGTAGCGGGTATTCTGGATGCCCTGTGCCTCGGCGTTTTCCCGGGCCCGTTCGAGCATCCGGGCATCGCCCTCCACCCCAACGACCTCCGCGGCGCGACGCGCCAGCGGCAGCGTGAAATTGCCCAGGCCGCAGAACAGGTCGAGCACGCGAGAGTCTTGCTCGGGAGCGAGCAGTTCCATCGCGCGCCCTACCATCCCGCGGTTGATCCCCGCGTGCACCTGGATGAAGTCCAGCGGCCCGAACGCCACGGTCACCTCGAACGCGGGGTGGCCATAAGCTAATCCGGTTCTCGGACCCGAATGGTAGTGCACACTGTCCGGCCCGCCGGGCTGCAGGTGAACCTGAACGCCTTCCGTCTCGGCGAACTCGGCGAGCCTGCGGGCGTCCGCATCGGACAGGGGCTGCAGGTGCCGGAAGACCAGCGCTGCGGTTCCGGAATCGTCCACCACCGCCTCGATCTGCGGAATCCGGTCGCGCGCATCCAGCCCGTCGATCAGCTTGCGCAGCGTGCCGATGCGCTGCCCCAGCGCCGGGTGCAGTACCGGGCAGTCCCACATGTCGGCAAGGTAGCGCCCCGCCCGCTCGCGAAAGCCCACCAGCGTGCCGCCCTTTTTCGCAACGTATTTGACCCCCAGCCGCGCAGCGCGCCGGTAGCCCAGTGTGTCACCGACCAACGGCTCCAGACGCCGTTCCGGGCTCAGGTGCCCGATCCGGGACAGCGCCTCGAACAGGCTTCGCTCCTTCAGCCGACGCTGCAGGCCGATGTCCGCGTGCATCAGCCGGCAGCCGCCGCAGACCCCGTACCACGCACAGGGCGGATCCACGCGCTCCGGCGCCGGGTCCAGCACGGATTCCAGACGGGCGATGTCGTAATTGCGCTTGCGCCCGGTCTGGACCACGCTCACGCGCTCCCCGGGCAAGGCTCCGGGCACGAAGCAGGCCTTGCCGTCGCGGCGCCCGACGCCCTGACCGTCCAGGGTCACGTCGTCGATCCGGAGTTCGAACGGGCTGCGGTCGAACTTCATGCGCGGGCGGGTACCGGGCCTGCACCGCCCCACGCCGACAGAAACGCGTCCAGGTGCGGCTGTCCCGCCTGACCGAGGTAGTCCCGCAACTGCGCCTCGCGCCGCTCCAGCCCCTCGGCGGTCAGCGCGCCCCGCATCCGTTCGAAGCGCAGGAACACCAGGTAAGTGTTCAGCACGTCGTGTTCCACGTAGTCGTGGATGCTTGCGCGATCCCCGTCGCGCCAGGCCGGCCAGACCTGGCTACCGTCCATCCCCAGCTTCCCGGGAAACCCGAGCAGGGACGCGATCATGTCCAGCCCGGCCATCGCCCGCGGCTGAAACCCCGCGAGCACGTCCATCAGGTCGATGTGGCGCCAGTGAAAACGGCTCAGGTAATTGTTGTAGCGGAAGCTGCGGTCGTCGTCACCCTGGTCCCAGTAGCGCGGCGCGGAGACCCCGTGCAGCAGCGCCCGGTAGTGCAGTACCGGAAGGTCGAACCCCCCGCCGTTCCAGCTGACCAGCGTCGGCGTGCGCTTCTCGATCACGTCGAAGAACTGGCGCAGCAATTCCGTCTCGTCCTCGGTTTCGCGGCCGAAAGCCGACAGCTTGATCTGCTCACCCCCCTGGTACAGCACCCCGATGGACACGATGCGCTGCAGCGGGTGCTGCAGGAATTCGGAACCGGTGCGGATCCGGCGCAGCGCGAACAGCGCGTCGGCCACCTCGGTGTCCGACAGCCCCTCGAAGTCGTGCAGCCTGCGCGCGCCCTCGATGTCGGGAACCGTTTCCAGGTCGAAGACCAGTACTGGTCCGCCGCTCATGCCGGGTACACGCCCGTCGAGATGTAGCGGTCCCCGCGGTCACAGACGATCGCGACCACCAGCCCGTCACGGACTTCGCCGGCCACCTTCAGCGCGGCCGCGACCGAGCCGCCGGAGGACACGCCCGCGAAGATCCCCTCCTCCGCGGCCAGGCGGCGCATCGTGGCCTCGGCCTCCTGCTGGCTGATGTCGAGTGTCACGTCGACCCGCGAGGCGTCGAAGATGGACGGCAGGTAGGCCTCGGGCCAGCGCCGGATGCCGGGGATCGAGGAACCCTCGGTAGGCTGCACGCCGACCACGGTCACCGCGGGATTGCGCTCCTTCAGGTAGCGCGAGGTGCCCATGATGGTGCCGGTGGTGCCCATCGACGACACGAAGTGCGTGACCGCGCCGGCGGTGTCGCGCCAGATCTCGGGTCCGGTGCCGCGGTAGTGCGAGTCGGGATTGTCGGGGTTCGCGAACTGATCGAGCACCTTGCCCCGGCCCTCGCGCTCCATCTGCTGCGCGAGATCGCGGGCCCCCTCCATGCTCTGTTCGCGCGTGACCAGGATGATCTCCGCGCCAAAGGCCTTCATCGCCGCGCGCCGCTCGGCCGACATGTTCTCGGGCATGATCAGGACCATGCGGTAGCCCTTGATCGCCGCGACCATCGCCAGCGCAATGCCGGTATTGCCGCTGGTCGCCTCGATCAGCGTGTCGCCGGGGCGGATCTCCCCGCGGGCCTCGGCCTGAAGAATCATGTTCAGCGCCGGCCGGTCCTTGACCGAGCCGGCGGGGTTGTTGCCTTCGAGCTTCACCAGCACCATCGATGGCAATCCGGCCGCGAGCCGTTGCAGGCGCACCAGCGGGGTGTTGCCGACGAACTGTTCCAGCGTCGGGAAGGAGTCGGGGTTCGGTCGCGTCATGCCGGCAGAGTATACCGGCTCCCGCAGAGGCACACTCACCCCCCGGACGGTCCCGGCGGCTCGCCCTCCAGCACCACGAAGGCCTGGGCGTAGTCGTGCTCGTCGCTGAGGCTCAGGTGGATGCGGGTCACGCCCAGTCGAGCGGCGGTATCCGCGGCCGCGCCGGTCAGTGCCAGACCGGGGCGGCCTGCGACATCGTGGGTCACGCAGGCGTCGGTCAGCGCCATCTGCACGCCGACACCGCAACCGAGCGCCTTGGCCAGCGCCTCCTTCGCGGCGAAGCGTTTCGCGACGAAGGCTTCCGGGCGCAGTTTCGGCAGCTCCGCCTGCTCGTCGGGGTGCAGCAGACGCTGCAGCAGGCGCTCACCGTGGCGTTCGAGCAGGGACCGCATCCGCTCCACCCGAACCAGGTCCGTGCCGATACCGAGAATCATTCCCCGGAGTCTCTTCCGATCGCTCAGCCTGGGCCGCGGCGGGCCGCGTCCATGATGCTGCGCATGTGGCTGACCGCCTCCGGCAGGCCGGTGAACAGGGCCCGCGCAACGATCGAGTGGCCGATGTTCAGCTCGTGGAATAGCGGATGCGACGCGATCGGACGCACGTTGTCGTAATCCAGCCCGTGTCCGGCGTTGATCACCAACCCCATTTCGTGCCCGGCACGGGCAGCCGCGAACAGCGCCTCGGCAAGCCGCGCGCGCTCCGCGCCGTCGCGCGCATTGGCGTAGGCTCCGGTGTGCAACTCGACCACCGGGGCGCCGATCGCGACCGCGGCCTCGAGCTGCCGCAGGTCCGGCTCGATGAATAGCGAGACCTCGATCCCGGAATCCGTCAACGGCTGTACGAACTCGCGCAGACGAACCTGCTGGCCGGCGGCGTCCAGGCCGCCTTCTGTCGTCAGCTCCTCGCGACGTTCCGGCACGATGCAGCAGGCCTCCGGAACCAGCTGCAGCGCAATCGCCTGCATCCCCTCGGTTGCGGCCATCTCGAGGTTCAGCGGACGCGTCAGGCGCGGCTTGATCCCGAACACGTCGTCGTCCTGGATGTGCCTGCGGTCCTCGCGCAGATGCAGGGTGATCGAGTCCGCACCGCTGGCCTCGGCCAGCCGAACGGCGTGCATCAGGTCCGGGTAGGGTGTGTGCCGGGCCTGACGGATGGTGGCGATGTGGTCGAGATTCACGCCCAGCCGTAACGGCGGTGAAGCGGTTTGCATGATGGGGTCGATCCTGTCAGAGGAGAAGGCGCCGGGTCTGCAGTTCCCGGCCGTCCAGGTGTTCGTCGATCAGGCGCCGCATGAAGTCGCGGGCGGCGCGCAGGTCATTATCGGACAGCCGGGAACCGGTGGCGAGTGCACGCAGCGCCACGCCACGCAGCGCACCCTGCGCAGCTTCGGCGAAGCCCTCGCTCAGCCCTTCGTTGGGGCGGTAGCGGTAATACGCGTCGGCGTCGGTCAGCGCGTCGACGACATGCTCGAGCCCCGAGTCGACCAGGCTCAGCAGCGACCACTCCGCGGCGCGCAGGCCGTGTTCCGGACGCTCGGGTCCGAGCAGTTCCTGATAGGCGCGCTGCAGAACGCCGACGACCTCGCCGGCATCGATGTCGCGCGGAAACAGGCGCAGCACCAGCTCGTTCAGGTAGAGGGCGCAGATCATCGCGCGGCCGGTGAGCGGGAACACGCGCCGTTCCTCGCCCACGGTCAGGCTGGGCAATTCGCCCCGGCCGCGCCAGGCGAGGTCCAGCAGCACGAAGGGACGCAGCGAGCCCGCCCGCCCTCGCGCCAGCACCGCGAGGCGCCCGGCGTCCCGGGTGATCAGTTCCAGGATGCGGCTGTTCTCCCGAAACGGCCGGGCGTGCAGTACGAAGCCTGGAACAGGCAGATCGGGGTGGGCCACCGTCACCGCGGCTCTTCGATGCCGAGTTCCCGTAGCGCACGATTGCTCTGCGACCAGCCCTCCTCCACCCGCACCGTCAGGCGCAGCATGATCTTGCGCCCGAGCAGCCCCTCGAGCTGCTGCCGCGCGGCCTGGCCGATGCGTTTCAGCATCTGCCCGCCCTTGCCGATCACGATGCCCTTCTGGCTCTGCCGCTCGACCAGGATCAGCGCGTCGATGTGAGTGATGCCCGGGCGGTCTTCCCAGCCCTCGACCTGCACCGCCACCGCATAGGGAACCTCCTGACCGAGGCGCTCGAGCAAGGCCTCGCGGATCATCTCCTCGGCCCGGAAGCGTTCCGGACGGTCGCTGAGCTGCTCCGGGTCGTACAGGAAGGGTCCCTCGGGCAGGTGCCGGCCGAGTTCGTCCACCAGGCCCTGCAGGTTCCGGCCCGTTTTCCCCGAGAGCGGCACCACGGCCAGGTAATCGTGTTCCTGCGCCCGCGCCTCGAGAAAAGGCAGCAGCACGGTCTTGTCGGCAACGCGGTCGACCTTGTTCACCACCAGCACCGTCGGACGGCCTGCGGAGCGGATCGCGTCGAGGATGAAACGATCCCCGTCCTCGAAGCGACCGGCCTCCACGATGAAGCAGACGATGTCGGCATCGCTGAGCGCCTGCACGGCCGTGCGATTCAGCACCTGGTTCATCAGCCGGCTGCGCTCCGGGTCGATCCCGGGAGTGTCGATCAGCACCGTCTGGGTCGACCCCTGCGTGACGATGCCGAGGATGCGGTTGCGCGTGGTATGCGGCTTGCGGGTGATCGCAGCGAGCTTCTCCCCGACCATCCGGTTCAGCAGCGTGGTCTTGCCGACATTTGGCCGCCCGATCAGCGCGACCAGGCCGCACCGCGTGCGTTCCCTGTTTTCTGTCATGGACCGGCCTCGTGCAGCAGACGGGCAAGCGCGGCCTCCGCCGCCGCCTGCTCGGCGGCCCGCCGGCTCGACCCCGTGCCCTGCTGCCCCCAGGATTCGCTGGGCAGCCAGGCCTCGATGACGAACCGGCGCTGGTGGTCGGGGCCGGAAACCTCCAGCACCCGGTATTCCGGCAACACACGGCCACGACCCTGCAGAAACTCCTGCAGCCGCGTCTTCGGGTCTTTCAACGATTCGGCGCTGGGCAGGGAATCGAGTCGCTGCTCGTACAGCCGGAGCACGAACTCTCGTGTGGCACTATACCCCGCGGTGCGGTAGCTCGCCCCGATCAGCGCCTCGAGCGCATCGGCCAGGATCGACTCGCGCCGCTGCCCTCCGGTCTTGCGCTCGCCCTGCCCCAGGTTCAGTGCCCCCGCCATCCCCGAGGCGCGCGCGATTTCGGCCACGGCGCCACGATTCACCAGTGCGGCGCGCAGCCGGGTCAGGTCCCCCTCGGGGGCATCGGGCAGGCGCTCGAACAGCGCGTCGGCAATCACGAGGCCGAGCACGGCATCGCCAAGGAATTCAAGGCGTTCGTTATGCCGGGCGCCGGCGCTGCGGTGGGTGAGCGCCTGCTCCAGCGATTCCGCGCCCCGCAGTGCCTCCGGCAGCAGGCTGCGGAAGTCGGTGAGACTCATCCGCGCTCAGGCCCATCCGCGGCGGCCGGGCGTTCCCGGAGCAACGGCACATTCAAGGCGAGAGTTTGTCGCGGCGGTTGAACTTGGCGACCAGATCCAGGTTGCCGAAGAAGGTGCGCCGCACTTCGTAGTCCAGAATCATGAACCGTCCGGAGCCATCCTCCTCGAAACTGATGTTCTCGCGCTCGACGTTTTCATAGATCGAGTTGATCGCGAGACGCCGGTTGATGTCGTTCCAGATCTGCTGCGGCGTGCGTTCCGCCGCGCCCGGCGCGGCGGCCACGTCGGTGACAATGGCCCTGACCGTCCAGTACTGCATGTAGTCCTTGCCGATGGTCAGAAAGAAGTTCGCGACCAGTACCGCAAACAGGATGAAAATGATCACGGTGAATCCGCCGATTCCCCGCATCTGTTGTCTGGATCTCAGCATCGTTCCCAGCCCCCGTTCGTGCTGTCAGTGAATGCGGTTGCCCACCCGCGAGAAATCCCAGTGCCCGGCATTGTAGTCCCAGTTCAGCCAGATGAAGAGCGCACGCCCCACCAGAAGGTCCTCCGACACGAAGCCCCACATCCGGCTGTCGTTGCTGTTGTCGCGGTTGTCACCCACCATGAAATAATGCCCCTCGGGCACCCGCACCGATCCGCTCATTCCCGGCGCCTGCTCCCACATCAGGATCTCGTGGGGCGTGTCGCCGAGGTATTCCCGGAACATCGTCGCACCGGTCATCATCCGACCGGAGCCCACACCCTCGAATGTGCCCAGCTCCTCGGTGCGCTGCGCCTCGCCGTTCACGTACAGCGTGCGGTCCCGGAACTCGATCAGATCGCCCGGAATTCCCACCACGCGCTTGATATAGTCTTCGGCAGGGTTGCGGGGATACTTGAACACCGCGACGTCGCCGCGCTCGGGTTTGCCCGTCTCGAGGATCACGCTGCGGGTGATCGGCAGCCGGACTCCATAGGAAAACTTGTTGACCAGGATGAAGTCGCCAACCAGCAGGGTCGGCATCATCGATCCCGAAGGAATCCGGAAGGGCTCGGCCACAAAGGACCGCAGCACCAGCACGATCAGCAGCACCGGGAAGAAGGACCGGGAATAATCGACGTACCACGGCAGCTGCGCCTGCCGCTCCGGACTCATCCAGCGGCGGGCAACCGCCCACACCAGCCAGATCACGCCCGTGACCAGCGTCGCCAGCACCAGGATCAGCTCGAGGCTGAAAGTCATAACAGCTCCCTTCTCGGAAACCGGTCCGTGACCGGGTTAGCCCTTGTCGGCGGTTGAGAGCACGGCAAGAAAGGCCTCCTGGGGAACATCCACCCGGCCGATCTGCTTCATGCGCCTCTTGCCCGCCTTCTGTTTTTCCAATAGCTTGCGCTTGCGCGTGGCGTCCCCCCCGTAGCACTTCGCAAGAACGTTCTTGCGCAGGGCCTTCACGGTCGACCTCGCGATGATCTTCGAGCCGATTGCCGCCTGGATGGCCACCTCGAACATCTGGCGCGGAATGATGCCACACATGCGCTCGGCCAGTTCCCGCCCGCGGCTCTGCGCCTGGTCGCGATGCAGAATCGCCGACAGCGCGTCGACCCGCTCACCGTTGATCAGGATGTCCACCCGCACCAGCGGCGCCGCCTGGAAGCGCAGCGGCTGATAGTCGAATGACGCGTAGCCCCGCGTCGCGGACTTCAGCCGATCGAAGAAGTCCATCACCACCTCGGACATCGGCATCTCGTACGACAGCGCGACCTGCCGGCCCATGTACTGCATTTTCACCTGCACGCCGCGCTTCTCCACGCAGAGGGTCATCACCGCTCCCACGTACTCCTGCGGGGTCAGGATGTTGGCCAGGATGATCGGCTCGCGCACCTCCGCGATCTCGTTGGCCGGCGGCAACTCCGAGGGGTTGTGCACGGGCACCACCTCGCCGTCGGTCTTCTCGACCTCGTAGACGACCGTTGGCGCGGTCGAGATCAGGTCCAGCCCGTACTCCCGCTCGAGCCGTTCCTGCACGATCTCCATGTGCAGCATCCCGAGGAAGCCGCAGCGAAATCCGAACCCCAGGGCCTGCGAGGTCTCGGGCTCGAACTGCAGGGCTGCGTCGTTCAGGCGCAGCTTGTCCAGCGCCTCGCGCAGGTCGTTGAAGTCCTCGGCACTGATCGGAAACAAGCCTGCGAACACGCGCGGCTGCACCTCCTTGAAGCCCGGCAGCGGATTCGCGGCGGAATTCTGCGCGTCGGTGAAGGTATCCCCCACCTTCGCCCCCGTAATGTCCTTGATGCTCGCGATCACGTAGCCCACCTCGCCCACGTCGAGGTAGGGCCGGTCGACCGGCTTCGGAGTGAACACACCGACGCGGTCCACCTCGTAGGTGCGCCCGACCGACATCGCGGTGATCCTGCGTTTGGCGTGCAACTGGCCGGCCTTGACCCGGACCAGCGCGACCACGCCCAGATAGTTGTCGTACCAGGAATCGATCACCAGGGCCTGCAGCGGCGCCTCCGGGCTGCCCTCGGGTGGCGGGATCCGGTGGATCAGCTCTTCCAGCAGGTCGGCGACGCCCTCGCCGGTCTTCGCGGAAACGCGGATGGCGTTCGCGGCCTCGATGCCGATCACGTCCTCGATCTCGCTGGCCACGCGGTCCGGCTCCGCGGCGGGCAGATCGATCTTGTTCAGCACCGGCACCACCTCAAGCCCCTGGTCGATGGCGGTGTAGCAGTTGGCGACGCTCTGCGCCTCGACCCCCTGCGAGGCGTCCACCACCAGCAGCGCGCCCTCGCAGGCGGAGAGCGAACGCGACACTTCGTAGGAGAAATCGACGTGGCCCGGAGTGTCGATGAAATTGAGCTGATAGCGCTGCCCGTCGCGTGCGTCGTAATACAGCGAAACGCTTTGCGCCTTGATCGTGATTCCCCGCTCGCGTTCCAGGTCCATCGAATCCAGCACCTGCTCCGCCATCTCGCGCTCGGACAGGCCGCCGCAGACCTGGATCAACCGGTCTGCGAGCGTGGACTTGCCGTGGTCGATATGCGCGATGATGGAGAAGTTGCGGGTACGTCGGGTGTCAGTCATTCCGGGTCAGCTCGTCGATCAGTGCCGGCGCGTCGAGAAAATGGCAGCAGAGGATTTCTCCGTCCACCGCAAGCACGGGCACCTTGGCGTTGAAACGCGCCGACAAATCGGGATTCTCGTCGATGTCGACGCGCTCGAGCGCGAAAGTATAACGGCTTTGCAAGGCTGAGAGCTCTGCGAGCATGTGCTCGCAGAGCCCGCAGTCGATCCGGTGATAGACGGTCAGCCTAGGCGGCGGCCGACCAGAGCCCTCGCGACCGGCAGACGCTCGGGAGGGTTCGCCGGTGTCGGCAGACCCTCCACGGCGTTCTCCGGTCACTGGTTCGGAATGCGCAGCGCGATGAAGACCGGCGTGCCTTCCCGGTGCACCAGCACCGGGACCGAGCGCCCTGCGGAGGCCGCCTCGACCATTTCGCCGAAGGCTTCCGGCGACGCCACCGGTTCGCCACCAAACTGCACGATCACGTCCCCGGCGCGGATTCCGGCAGCGCGTGCCGGGTTGCCGGTCACCTCGGCCACGCGCACGCCTTCGTCACCCAGCCCAAGCGCCGAGCGCTCATCGCTGCTCAGCGGTTCGATCTGCATGCCCAGCAGGCTTTGCGGGCGCACTGGCGGCGCCGGCTGCTGGCGACCGCTGCGGCCCATCGCGATGTCCTCGGGGAGCGCCTCAATGGTGACACCGATCACGATCTCCTGGTCGTCACGCAGCACGTCGACATCCACCTCGGCGCCCACCGGCGTCCTCCCGACGATCGGCGGCAGCGCGCTGGAACGGGGCACTTCGATGCCGTTGAAGCGCAGGATCACGTCCCCGGTGCGGAAGCCCGCCTTCTCCGCCGGGCTGTTGGGCTGAACCTGCGCCACCAGCGCACCGGTCGGACGCGTCATCCCGAACGAGTCCGCCAGTTCCCGGGTGACTTCCTGGATCAGCACGCCCAGCCAGCCGCGGGTGACGGTGCCGGTCTCGCGGAGCTGTTGGGCGACTTCCACGGCCATCTCGATCGGGATCGCGAAAGACAGGCCCATGAACCCGCCGGTGCGGCTGTAGATCTGAGAATTGATCCCGACCACCTCTCCGTCGAGGTTGAACAGCGGGCCTCCGGAGTTGCCGGGGTTGATCGCGACGTCGGTCTGGATGAACGGCACATAGTTGTCGGAGGGGAGGCTGCGCCCCTTGGCGCTGACGATCCCGGCCGTCACCGAATGATCGAAGCCGAACGGAGAGCCGATCGCCAGCACCCATTCGCCCACCCGCAGCGCTTCCGAGGAACCCAGACGCAGGGTGGGCAGATCCTGCGCCTCGATCTTCAGCACCGCGACGTCACTCTGCGGATCGGAGCCGATCACCTCCGCGGTGAACACGCGCCGGTCGGAGAGCCGCACCACGATCTCGCCACCGTTTTCGATCACGTGGTGGTTGGTCAGGATGTAGCCGTCCTCCGAGTAGATGAACCCGGAACCCATCGAGCCCCGTTCAAAACGCTCCGGTCCGGGACGTTCCCCACGCTCGCCGAAAAAGCGCTCGAACAGATCGCCAAACGGCGTCCCTTCGGGCAGGTCCGGTAGGGCTTCCCGCTCCGACACGGTGCGCTCGCGCGACGAAGAGATGTTGACCACCGCCGGGCTGTACTTCTCCGCCAGCGGGACGAAATCCGGGAGATGACGCGCCGAGGCCGGGACCGACAGCGCGATCAGCACCGTTGCCAGGAAGAACCAACGATAAGTTTTCATGTGCACCTTCACGGGTCATTGAGTACGAGTCTAGAGCCGCCGATCGCGCGCAAGTTCCGCGTTGGAAACAAATCGCCCGACCGCATGGCCCACTAGGCACCCGGCCCGGAAAGACGGCCGGTCGCGGATGCAGGCATCACCGAGGTGGCGGCCGGCTGTCGACCCAGAAGTACCGGCTGGAATCGCTGCTCCTGGCTCCGCAACCAGCGGCGCACCCCAACGAGTCCAAGCGCGAATCCCGCTACGCCGGCAACGATCAGAACCACATCCGCGAGCCCGGGAAACAGCCAACCCAGCAGGATCGGCACCAGCATCATCCCCGCCAGCGGCAGCAGGTACATCACCACGGCACCCGACACGAGCGCGTGATCGCGCACTCCCAGCGTCACCCGATCGCCGGCCTTCAATCCGTCGCTGTTCGGTACCCGCAATTCGAGCGCGCGGCGGCCGAGGACTTCGGAGAGCACGCCGTTGCCGCAGCCGGTGCGTGCCGAGCAGGACCCGCAGGTGGACTTGCGCTCCACGCGCACCGTCGCCCAAGCCTCGTCGGCGACGACCACCACGCCCTGCTCCTCGATCCAGTCACGCATCGCGGATCGGGTCAGCGGGTCGCGGTGTCTGCGCCGTTGTCGACGGATCGGAAGCGGGTCGCGTCGGCAATGCGCTCGACGGTCTTGCGGGGCACCTCACCGACCACCGTGACCTGGTGACCGGCCAGGGGCCGAGCAAAAGCGTGCGTCGCGCCCGACCGGGTCGCAGCCTTGAAGGCCTCGTCACCATCGCCGGTGGGGTCGACGTAAACGGACACGGTCGCGAGACCGTCGCTCAGCACGAAGTGCAGGGAGGGTTTCGCATCCTCCGGGCCAAAGCTGCGCTCGGTCACGATGATGGTGGTGAAGCCTGGAGGGAGGTCATCGAAATACCACTCGCCGTGGCGGTTTCCCTCTTCGCGCGAACCCTCGGCCGCGCGCACCTCGATGTGGCGCGCATCGCAGCCGCGCGGAGCCAGCGACTCCTCGAACACCACGTCCAGAAACTCCAGCTCGGTAAACACCAGCCGCTCGAGCAGCTGGCCATCCGAGTCGATCAACTCGCTGAGCAGCGGGAGGCCGGTTTCCTTGTGCAGGCAGTACTGGTGGCTGTACCGGTATTCGTCCCGAGCGGCGGCATGCAGCTGGTAGCAGGGGAAGCCGGCAATCCGGTCGAGTCCCGGCGAGGACAGCTCGTAGCGCTCGTTCGCGCGCAGCATCGTGCCCGCAAACGCCGGCGGCCTCTGCGGCGCTCCCTGCTGACCGCCCTTGGCCTCGATCCGTGCACCCTTGATCGCGCTGATGCGATCCACTTTCCGGATCACTTCCCGCGCCGAGCCGGTGAGCGTTTGCAGACGCTCCCGATAGCCATCCTCCTCGGCCGCGTGCACGACACGGACGGTATCGATGCGATCACCGCGCTGGAAAATGAACGTGCCCTCGTAGCTGTGTCGGTGAAAGCTGTCGGCCATGCGCTCCAGCCACTGCTCGGGGCTGGCTTCCCCGGCCGGGAGCGTCAGGGGCAGCAGGAGCGCGAGAAACGCGGAAAGGTGCAGCCTCCATCCCCACATCCGGGCTTACTCGCCGTCCACGGAGTTGCGGACCCGGGCGAAGGCTGAAGAGCCTGGCGCGACCAGTTCCGCGTGGTTTTCCAGGTACCGTGCGAAGCGCGGATCGGGCCCCGTGACCAACTCGGTCTCGGCCGGCTCCTGCACTGTCGTCGCATCCACGGTGGTCGTGGGCATTCCCTCTCCGCCACCGGTCACCATCTGCAAACCGAGCAGTGACACCACCGCCACCGCTGCCGCGACGCCAACGCCCGCGACCGGCTTCAGCCAACGCTGCGCCAGTGGCGCGTTGGTCCGCACATCCAGCGGACCCTCGTCGGCGATCCCGGCCTGCACCCCCGAGAGGAAATCGGGCGGCGCAATCTGCTTCATGCCACCGCGCAGGCTGTCACCGATCAGGTGATAGCGCGCCCACCTGCCGCGGTCGTCCTCGGATTTCAGCAATTCATCAATCAGGCGGCGCGTCTCGAAACTGTCGGTCTCGTTGTCGATGAGCGCGGAAAGGCGCTCGGATTTGCTGACTTGGTTGTTCATTCAACTCTGCTCGCTCAATCGTTTAGCAACGGACGCAGGGTCCGGTCGATGGCCTCGCGGGCCCGAAAGATACGTGATCGGACAGTGCCGATCGGGCAGCCCATGGTCTGGGCAATCTCTTCGTAGCTCAATCCCTCGAGTTCGCGCAGCGTGATCGCGGTTCGCAGATCATCCGGCAATCGTTCGATCGTCCGTTGCACTGCCGCCTGTATTTCCTCTGACAACAACTCGCCTTCCGGGGTTGCACTGTCCTTCAGCGCGGAATCCCCGCCCATCTGTTCGGCGTCCTGGGCGTCCACCTCGGATTCCGGGCGACGTCTTCCCTGCGCCACCAGGTAGTTCTTCGCGGTGTTGATCGCGATCCGGTACAGCCACGTATAGAACGC
>PULL01000040.1 GCA_003550945.1 Thioalkalivibrio sp.
CTTTCGCGGCGCAAGGCGGAGTACCTGCGGGATCTCGCGGGCCATTTCGTCGATGGCCGCATCGAGCCATCGCGCTGGAAGCGGATGACCGACGAGGCGGTGATCGCCGAGTTGGTCGACGTGCGCGGCATCGGCCGCTGGACCGCCGAGATGTTCCTGATCTTCAACCTCCTGCGACCCGATGTCTGGCCGGTCGACGACATCGGCCTGCAGAAGGCAGTGGCGGTGCACTACCTCGAAAGCGAAAGGCCGACGCCCCGGCTGCTGCGCCAGCATGGGGAGCGCCACGCGCCCTGGCGTACGGTGGCAACCTGGTATTTGTGGCGCAGTCTGGATCCGACGGTGGTGCAGTACTGAGGTTCAGGGCAATGCGCGTGGCGCCCCCTCCCCGACCTTCCCCCATACGCGGGGACTCCCTCCCATGAGCGGGGACCAGCTTCTCCCCTCTCCCGCCTGCGGCAGAGAGGACGGGGGTGAGGGGCTCGTGCAGGCCGCCCCTACGCGGGAATCAGGAGCCCATCACTCCCACTCGATGGTCGCGGGCGGCTTGCCGGATATATCATAAGTTACGCGAGATATACCGTCTATCTCGTTGATGATGCGCCGTGATACCAGGTCGAGGAACTCGTAGGGGAGATGCGCCCAGCGGGCGGTCATGAAGTCGATGGTCTCCACCGCGCGCAGCGCGATCACGTAGTCGTAGCGGCGGCCGTCGCCCATCACGCCGACGGAACGCACGGGCAGGAACACCGCGAAAGCCTGCGAGACCTGGTCGTACAGTTCCGCGCGGCGCAGCTCCTCGATGAAGATATCGTCGGCGCGCCGCAGCAGATCCGCGTATTCCTTCTTCACCTCGCCGAGGATGCGCACACCCAGACCCGGACCCGGGAACGGGTGGCGGTAGACCATCTCGGTCGGCAATCCCAGTTCCACGCCGATCTTGCGGACCTCGTCCTTGAACAACTCGCGCAGCGGCTCGACCAGCCCGAGCTTCATGTGCTCGGGCAGGCCGCCCACGTTGTGGTGCGACTTGATCACGTGCGCCTTGCCGGTCTTCGAGCCGGCGGACTCGATCACGTCCGGGTAGATCGTGCCCTGCGCAAGCCAGCGCGCATCGCCGATCCTGCCAGCCTCCTCGTCGAACACCTCGATAAACCTGCCGCCGATGATCTTGCGCTTCTGCTCCGGATCGCTGACGCCCTGCAGCGCCTGGAGGAAGCGCTGCTCGGCGTCGACCCGGATCACCTTAACGCCCATGTGCCGGGCGAAGGTCGCCATCACCTGGTCGCCCTCGTGCAGGCGCAGTAGGCCGGTGTCGACGAACACGCAGGTGAGCTGGTCGCCGATCGCCTTGTGCAGCAACGCGCCGACCACCGAGGAATCGACACCGCCGGACAGGCCGAGGATCACGTGATCGGAGCCGACCTGCTCGCGCACGCGTTCGATCATGTCGTCGATGATGTTGCCCGGGGTCCAGAGGTCCTCGCAGCCGCAGATCTCGTGCAGGAAGCGCGACAGGATGCGCTTGCCCTGGCGCGTATGCGTGACCTCGGGGTGGAACTGGACGCCGTAGAAGCCGCGGTCCTCGTCGGCCATGCCGGCGATCGGCGCGGAGTCGGTCGAGCACATCAACTTGAAGCCGGGCGGCAGCGCGGTCACGCGGTCGCCGTGGGACATCCACACGTCGAGCAGGCCCCAGCCCTCCGGCGTGGTGTGGTCCTCGATGTCGGTCAGCAGGCGGGTGTGGCCGCGGGCACGGACCTGCGCGTACCCGAACTCGCGGTGGGTCGACGGCTCGACCTGGCCGCCGAGCTGCGCGGCCATGGTCTGCATGCCGTAGCAAATGCCGAGCACCGGCACGCCGAGTTCGAACACCAGCGGATGCGCCCCCGGGGGATCGTCCATGTGCACGGATTCGGGGCCACCGGAGAGAATGACCCCGCTCGGCGCAAACTCGCGCATCGCTTCGGGGTTCATGTCCCAGGGATGGATTTCAGAATAGACCCCGGCCTCGCGCACCCGCCGCGCGATCAGCTGCGTGTACTGCGAACCGAAGTCCAGCACCAGTATCCGGTGCGCGTGTACGTCCTGGGTCATCGGCGTCAATCGCGGCGGTAGTTCGGGGCTTCTTTCGTGATCGCCACGTCGTGTACGTGGCTTTCGCGCATTCCGGCGGAGGTCACGCGCACGAACTGCGGCTTGCTGCGCATCTCCTCGATGGTGCGCGCACCTACGTAGCCCATCGACGAGCGCAGCCCGCCGGTCAACTGGTGGATGATCGCGATCACCGGCCCCTTGTACGGAACCCGCCCCTCGATACCTTCGGGCACGAATTTTTCCGGACCGGCGTTCGCATCCTGGAAATAGCGGTCCGAAGATCCCTGCTGCATCGCGCCGAGCGAGCCCATGCCGCGATAGGACTTGTACGAGCGGCCCTGGAACAGTTCCACTTCGCCCGGCGCTTCCTCGGTACCGGCGAACAGCGAGCCCAGCATCACGCTGTGGGCACCCGCCGCGATGGCCTTCGCGATGTCGCCAGAGAAACGTACGCCTCCATCCGCGATCAGCGGCACCCCGGTGCCTTCGAGCGCGCTGGCGATGTTGGCGATCGCGGTGATCTGCGGCACGCCCACTCCGGCGACAATGCGCGTGGTGCAGATCGAACCCGGGCCGATGCCGACCTTCACCGCGTCGGCGCCCGCGGCGACCAGGTCTCGTGCCGCTTCGCCCGTCGCGATGTTGCCGCCGATCACCTGCACGTCCGGGTAGTGCTGCTTCACCCAGCGCACGCGGTCGAGCACGCCCTGCGAGTGGCCGTGCGCGGTGTCGACCACGATCACGTCCACGCCCGCCTCGACCAGCGCCGCGACGCGCTCATCGGTGCCGGCCCCAACCCCAACGGCCGCCGCCACCCGCAGGCGGCCCCGGTCATCCTTGCAGGCGCCGGGATGTTCGGAGGACTTCTGGATATCCTTCACGGTGATCATCCCCCGCAGTTCGAAGCGGTCGTTGACCACCAGCACCTTCTCGATCCGGTGCTTGTGCAGCAGCTCCATCACCTGTTCCCGCTCGGCGCCCTCCGGAACCGTGACCAGCCGCTCCTTCGGGGTCATCACCTCGGAGACGGGTTCGTGCATGCGGGTTTCGAAGCGCAGGTCGCGCGAGGTCACGATCCCGACCAGGTCGGTGCCATCGACGACCGGCACGCCGGAGATGTGATGCGCCCGGGTCAGTTCCATCACCTCGCCGATGCTGGTGCCCGGGGCCACCGTGATCGGATCGCTGATCACGCCGGCCTCGAATTTCTTCACCCGGCGAACGTGATCGGCCTGATGCTCGGCGCTCATATTCTTGTGGATCACGCCGATGCCGCCTTCCTGGGCCATCGCAATCGCCAGCCGGGCCTCGGTCACGGTGTCCATCGCCGCCGAGATCAGCGGCGACCCCAGGGTGATTTCACGCGTCAAGTGAGTGTTGAGGTCGACGTCGCGCGGCATCACGGTGGAATGCCCGGGCAGCAGCAGCACGTCGTCGAAGGTAAGGGCTTCCGCGAGTATGCGCATGGGACAGCTCCAGGGGTTCCGGGGTGAGGGGCATCAAGATAGCCGATCAGTATAAAATTCACCGCCACTTCGGTAAAGAAACGCTACAGGATCCCGGAGGCCGCGGAGGGCTGCGATGACGGACGAGCGGAGTGTTCTCAGCGTCAGCGAGCTGAACCAGCGCGCGGACGATCTCCTGCGCACGGGGTTCGGCTCGGTATGGGTCGAGGGCGAGGTCTCGAACCTGCGCCGCTACGCATCGGGCCACCAGTATTTTTCCCTGAAAGACGACAACGCCAGCATCAGCTGTACCCTGTTCCGCGGACAGGCGCGGAACGCCGCACC
>PULL01000021.1 GCA_003550945.1 Thioalkalivibrio sp.
GCGTGGGCGATCTGCATGCCCCAGAACGCACGGGGCAGGCGCAACAACTTGCGCCAGCGGTCGGATCCGGCGTGCTGCAGACGCTGCGCGAAGCCCTTGATCACGGTGAACAGGATCCAGAGTGCCAGGAACAGACCCAGCGTCACCTGGAGGTTCATTCCCTCCAGCGTCAGCGGCAACAACGCGGCGGTGAGCAGCGAAACCCCAAAAGCGGCTTTCAGGCGCCACATCAGATCGGGCAGGCTGGCATTCTTCCAGCGCGCGAGCGGCCCGATGCCAACCAGGAACAGCACTGGCGCCACCAGCGGCACGAAGACTGCGTTGAAATACTGCGGTCCAACCGAGATCTTGCCGAGACCGAGCGCATCCAGAAACAGCGGGTACAGCGTACCGAGCAACACCGCTCCGAGGGCCGCAACCAGAAAGACGTTGTTGGCGAGCAGCAAGGACTCCCTGGAAAACCACCCGAATGAGCCGCCGCCAACCATGCGCGGCGCGCGCAACGCGTACAGCACCATCGAGCCCCCCACGACGAGACCGAGGAACGCAAGGATGAACAGCCCGCGCGTCGGATCGATCGCAAACGCGTGCACCGACGACAGCACCCCGGAGCGCACCAGGAAGGTGCCCAGCAGTGACAGCGAGAAGGTGGCGATCGCAAGCAGAACCGACCAGTTGGTGAACACGCCGCGCTTCTCGGTTGCGGCCAGCGCATGAATCAACGCTGTACCGGCGAGCCAGGGCATCAGCGACGCGTTCTCGGTCGGATCCCAGAACCACCAACCGCCCCAGCCCAGCTCGCGGTAGGCCCACCAGCTTCCAAGCGCCACGCCCAGCGTGAGAAAGGTCCATGCCGCGGTGGTCCAGGGGCGCGACCAGCGGGCCCAGGCCGCGTCGAGGCGGCCCGACAGCAATGCGGCAATCGCAAACGCGAACGCCACGGAAAACCCGACGTAGCCCATATACAGCAACGGCGGATGGGAAATCATCCCGGCGTCCTGCAGCAGCGGATTGAGATCCCGCCCGTCCGCCGGAATCGGGAACAGCCGCTCGAACGGGTTCGAGGTGAACACCAGCAGCGCAATGAACCCGACGCTGACGAGCCCGAGCACGCCGAGCACCCGGGCGACCATTTCGGGCGGCAACTGCCGCGAAAACACCGCGACCGCCGCGGTCCAGCCCGCGAGGATCAACGTCCACAGCAGCAGCGAGCCCTCGTGGGAACCCCAGGTTGCGGTGAAGCGGTAGATCGCGGGAAGCTGCGAAAAGGAATTCTGTGCGACGTTCTTCACCGAGAAATCGTGGGTGAGGAACGACCATGCGAGCGCGCAGAACGCGAGCAGAAGGAGCCCGAACTGCGCCTGCGCCAGCGGCCGGCCCAGAGCCATCAGCCTCTCGTCGCGCCGTTGGGCACCCAGCAACGGAACCGTGCCCTGCACCAGCGCAATGACCAGCGCGAGGATCACGAGGAACTGCCCCAGCTCCGGGATCACAGATCACTCCCCGGAGTCGCCTGACCCGTTGCCATCATCGAGATTGAAGCAAGGCGGTGCTGCAGCATCATCGTAACCGTCATCGACTGGCACCGCCCGAAATGCGGGGCAAGACCCCGAAGCAAGACAATGACATCTTTCCCGAACCATCCCCAGCAATGAGAAAAGGAGCCGGCGACCTGCGCCGGCTCCTCCTCGTCGTCGGACTGAACGCTACCTCGCCGCCACCTGGGCGTCGATGGCTTCATTCAGCTTGGCGACCGCTTCCTTGCTCTTGGTGATGGACTTCATCAGCGACTCCCGCGCCTGGTCGGGGTTGTGGAAGCCGACCGAGTTCTCGGCGGTCCACCATTCCCAATGCAGGTGGGCGTCGTAGTGAAGGGCACGCACTTCGTTCAGTACGTCCTCCGACACTCCCGCACGCTTGGCGACCGGGAACAGGTCGATCATGCGGGCCAGCCAGAACTCGGCCTTCATGATCTTGCCGTGCGTGTAGTTCTTGATGTAATCGATCGCGTAGTTGGCCTCGGCCGCTGTCCAGTCTGCGTGACAGTTCAGGCAGGACGCGTTGATCATGTCCCGCGGCGTGCGCTGGCTGTGGCTGGTATAGGTCAGGCCGTTCTCGGACGTCACCTTGGGCATGTGGCAGTCCGCGCAGGTCACGCCGTTGCGCTCGTGCTTGGAACCCCAGAAGGTCTCGAGCTCGGGGTGCTGGAGCTTGGGTATCGCCGCCCCGGTTCCGACATGGCGGTAGTCGAAGAAGTCGATGCGCTTCGCCGCTTCCTTGTAGTCGAACACGTTCGCCCAGAAGAAGTGGTTGGTCCGCCGGTCATCCATGCCCACCGGAGCGTTGTCGCTCTGCTGGAAGCCCGGATTGCAGTTGTACTCGACGTGGCACTGACCGCACATCAGGTTGGAGTCGGCGACGTTCAGCAGGCCGATCTTTCGGAAGTCCTGACCTTCACGCTGGAACGTGACCGGGGTCAGGGTGATGCGCTCGCTCTTCGCAGCATCGTAAGGATAGGTGCCGAGACCCTGGTCCACGACTGCGTGGATCAGGCCATCCCGCACCACGCGCGGACCGGCCGAATGCGGGTCGTGGCACATGAAGCAGTTCAGCGGGTGGTGCAGGTCACGTGCGAACTCGACCACGTTCGAGGTCCGGGCCCACTTCGCGGCCGGATGCTCGTCGCCCATGTACGCCCAGTCGAGGAGATGGTCCTGCGTCTTGCAGTTCAAGCACACCGGGTTGGCCGCTGTGGCCGTCTGCGAGAGGAACCGCCGCTGGTCGCTGGTGGTCGGGTCGAGGTCCTTCAGCACCGTCCAAGCACCACGCGCCGCACCGATGCCGTCGGTGACCTTGGTCCAGTCCTGGTACTGGAAGCGGCCGCCGTAGGCGCGATCAACGATGAAGTGGTCAACGAGCATGAACGCATGGCTGCGCGGCTCCGCATGTTCGAACGAGAAGCCGTGCTGGCCGATCAGCGTATCGAATTTCGGTGACCGGCTGCGCGGGTTCGCCTTCTCCTCGCGCGGATGGGACTTGTGCCGTACCGAAACGAACGAGTTGTACTGTGCCATATGACAGGTTGCACAGGCCTCGTGGTCCATGCGGGTGACCGGCCGCTCACCCATGCGCCGTGTGCTGGCCGATTCCACGTGCGCGCTGGCATCGTGGCAGTGCACGCAGTTGACGGTCGCGTGCTTGCCCACCGTGTGCATGTCCTCAATCTGCGTATGGCAGTCGAAGCACTGCAGAGCGTCAACGGGCTTGAGCTTCTCGCCCGGCATCGCGTGCGCGGTGGTCACGAACAGCAGACATGCTGCTCCCGCCACCCATCGACCGATCCGGCCGACTCCTATGTGGTCGCTCATCGCTTTCCTCTCCTCGGGCCGTCTGGACCTCGTTCGGTCTACAGAGCCCATCGCTAGTTGTTATCGCCATACGGCTTGCGCCGCTGGCGCCTCCACGAACAGGCGGGCGCCGGATCTGAACCCGCCCCGGCGGTCGCGCCGCCTGGTCAAGCCGAAAGGCCGAACCATCCCGGTCGGACCCGGCTGACCCCATTGCTTCTTTTCCGGCTCAAGGGTGCCCCCTTAGGAAAGTTTTATAGCACAGGAAACCTTAAAAGTTTCCACGCTACCCCATGCATTCCTTTTGGTACCCAGACAAGTGTATTTATAAGAGGGTATGCCGATACCCAATAAGAGGTACAACACCATACCTTTTGCGAGAGAAACAAACTTCAATTTCTCCACGTAAAATTCATAAGATACTGTTTTTGAAGATATTATTAAGATTGTTAATGCCTGCCATCGAGCTTCCATTATGACAGATATGAACTACAGTGTAGGGCACACAAGCCGCCCGGTTCGGTCTTTCCTTGAGCCGA
>PULL01000107.1 GCA_003550945.1 Thioalkalivibrio sp.
GAAGATTCTCGAAGGTGAACCAGTCGCGCATCGCCGGCGATTCCGTCAGTAACGTGTGGCCGAAGGGTATGACGAAGCCCGCCACGACGCAAGAAGCCCGCCGGACGCGACATCACGGTTCACGTGAAAACACAGCCACGGATAAGCACGGATGGACACGGATGTTTTTTGATTGCAACCCTATCCGTGTTTATCCGTGTCCATCCGTGGCCCGACTGTTCCTCCTTTGGGGTGGTCGCCCGCGGCGATGACCGTTAGCGCCGAAGGATGCGCTCAGCGCTGGTCTTCGCGCGGCGGGTCCGGATCCTGCGGCTTGTCGTGCGGATTGCGCGCGTCTTCGTTGCCCGGGATCAACGGGTCGTCGTCGTCCATCAGGATGCGGTGGGCCGGCCCTTCCATGTCCTCGTACTGCCCGGAGCGAATCGCCCAGAACAGCGCGCCCCCGATGATCACCACCAGCATCAGCGCGATCGGAATCAGCATGTAAAGCACTTCCATGCGGAGAAGTGTAGCAGCCGACCCGATCCAGTGCCGGCAACCCCGCTGGAGCGTGCTGTTTCAGCCGTCGCGGGCGGGCCGGATCACGTTCGCCGCGAGCGGCCGGCGGGTGTCCGTGTCGGGCAGCAGTTCCTCCACCTCCCGGCGCAGGCGCAGCGCGTTGCCGACGACGATCAGGGAACTCAGCGACATGCCCAGCGCGGCCAGCCACGGCGTCAGAAAGCCCGTCGCGGCCACCGGCAGCGCGACCCCGTTGTAGCCCACCGCCCAGATGATGTTCTGGCGCACGATGCGCAGGGTCTCGCGCGCCTGGCGGACCGCCGCGGGAACGGCCTCCAGGTGGTCGGACATCAGCACCAGATCCGCCTGGGTCTGGGCGATCCGGGTGCCGCTGCCCATCGCCAGCGACACGTCGGCACCCGCGAGCACCGGCGCGTCGTTGACGCCCTCGCCGGCCATCAGCACGATCGCGCCACGCTCCTGGCGCTGGCGCACGTAGGCGACCTTGTCCTCGGGGGTCATGCCGCCGTGGGCCTCGTCGATCCCGGCGCCCGCCGCGAACATCGCCACCGCTTCGGGCCGGTCGCCGGACAGGAGCACGACCTCCAGGCCCAGTTCCTTCAGCTCGGCGACCGTCTCCTGCACCCGCGGCCGCGGCTGGTCGGCGAACCAGAACACGCCGAGCACCTCGCCCGCGCGCGCCAGCCACACGGCGGTGGCCTGCGAGTGGGTCGCGGGCGGGCGCACCGCGTCCGGGATGTGCTCCAGGCCCACGAAGCCGGGCGCCCCGACCCGGATCTCCACACCCCCGAGCCGGCCGGACAACCCGCGGCCCGGCTCATTGCGCACCTGCTCGACCGGCGGCGCCGACACCGCTCCGGCCGCCTGCACCAGCGCCTTCGCAAGCGGATGCTCGGAATGGCGCTCCAGCGCGGCCGCCATCGCCATCAGTTCGCTTTCCGCGATTCCGGGCGCCAATACCTGTGTGGCCACCCATTGCGGCTGACCGACGGTCAGGGTTCCGGTCTTGTCGAAGCAGACCACGCGCGCCTTGGCGAGGTCCTCCACCGCCTGCCCGCGCGTCAGCAGCAGGCCGATGCGCGACAGCACCCCGGTGGTGGTGGTGATCGCGACCGGGGTCGCCAGCGCCAGCGCGCAGGGGCAGGTCGCGACCAGCATCGCAACCACCACCCAGAAGGCGCGGTCCGGCGCAATCCAGAAATACCAGACCATGCCGACCAGCGCGGTCAGAATCAGCACCGCGGCGGTGAAGTGGCCGGTGCCCTTCTCGGCCATGCGCGCCAGCCGCGGCTTGTCGGTCTGGGCCCGGTCGAGCAGGCGCTGGATCGCGGCCAGCGTGGTTTCGGCGCCCACCCGCGTGACCCGCACCAGCAACGGGCTATCCACGTTCACCGTGCCGCCGGTTACCGCATCGCCGGAGCGGCGCAGGCAGGGCTCGGGCTCGCCGGTCAGCAGTGCCTGGTTCACCGTGGACTCGCCTGCCTCGACCAGGCCGTCGGCCGGCAGCGGCTCGCCGGGACGCACCCGCACGCGATCCCCCGGTGCAAGCTCGGCCACCGCGACCTGCTCGTCGCTGCCGTCGGCGTTCACGCGGGTGGCCAGCGCCGGTATCAACCGGTCGAGGCGGTCGATCGCCTGGCTCGAACGCTGCCGCGCCATCAGCTCGAGGTAACGGCTGGTGAGCAGGAAAAACACGAACATCGCGACAGACTCGAAGTACACGTGTTCGCCGGTGCCGAGGATCACCGCCCACAGGCTCATGAAGTAGGTGCTCAGGATCGCGAGGCTCACCGGCACATCCATGCCCAGCTGCCCGTGCCGCAAATCGCGCCAGGCGCTCTGGAAGAACGGCACCGCGGAGTAGAACACCACCGGGGTGGTCAGGCCGGCGGCGACCCAACGCATGAACTGCAGCAGATCCGCGTGGGTCTCGTCGGAATGCCCCAGCCACAGCGCGACAGCCAGCATCATCACCTGCATCATCCCCAGCCCCGCCACCGCCAGACGGCGCAAAGCGACGTGGCGCTCGCGCTGGAACGCCTTGTCGCGCGTGCCGGGGTCGTAGGGATGCGCCCGGTAACCGATGTTCCGGATCGCCTGCAGCACGTCGGACAGCGCGATCCGCTCCGGGTCCCAGCGCACCCGCGCGCGGTGCGTCGAGTAGTTCACCGTGAACTGGGTCACGCCCGGCAGCGCGCGCACGTGCCGCTCGTTCAGCCACACGCAGGCGGCGCAGGTGATGCCCTCGAGGATCAGCGAGGCTTCGCGCAGCATGCGGCCTGAGGCGCGGTCGGGCTCGTCGGTCACGAACTGGCGCTGCACCTCGGGCTGGTCGAACAGCTTCAGTTCGCGCAGCTCGTCGGGGATCAGCGGCTCGCCGGGGGCCCCGGCAGGCGCGGTGCGATGGTGGTAATACCCACCGAGACCGTTGTCGATGATCGCGTTCGCGACCGCCTGACAGCCACCGCAACAGGTCTCGCGCCGACGCCCCTCGAACTGCACCGGGTAGTGCGCCCCGCGCGGCACCGGAAGACCGCAGTGAAAGCAGCCGGAGTCCGCGCCCGGCTCACCGGGGCTTTCCTGCATCGGGGTCTGGACCTGGGTCATCCGCGCTTACTCAAACGCCATCGCCGGGCCGCCGCCAGCCGGGAAAGAATGCGCGACGTTCACACCAACTCTCATGGCGCTCCGCCACCCCCGACCATGAAGGTCTCCCTCCCCCGCTCGCGGGGGAGGGCTGGGGTGGGGGCGCGGCGTCGGGCCCGGCCCTCACCCCCGGACCCATTACTCCGGGCATCCTGCCCTCCGCCCTTCGGGCCCGCCTGCGGCGGTTCGAAATCCGCTCCCGGCGGATTTGTCCCGCAAGCGGGAGAGGGGAGAAATGCGTGGCTTTCGCGTTAACGTCGAGGCGGCACCGGGCAGGGCCTCCAACCGCCCGCGGCCGGTCAGTGGATGTTCGCCGCGCCCAGAAGCTGGCGTACCTCTCTCTGTGTAGACGGCCTGTCGAGCACGCCGATCCGCGTACCATCCCCGGAGAACAGCACCACCGTGCCGTCCTGCATGCGATGCTGCCGCGCGAAGCCCTGCCCCTGCGGATTCCCGAGGTTCACCGCGAGAAACTCAACCCGGTCCGAGAACTCGGGGCGCATAGTGTTCAGCATGTCCATCACTTCTGCACCCGCAACAAAGCTGATGTCCCGGGCCACGACCAGTGCCGGCGTACCTTGCCCGATCCGCGAGAGATCGGTGGAAAACGCACCGCGCGGAAGCTGGGTGAAAATCAGCGCTCCGGCACCCACGATCACGACCAACGTGATCACCACTTTGGCCCAGCCGGGAACTGCCTACGGACGCTTCGACTTC
>PULL01000106.1 GCA_003550945.1 Thioalkalivibrio sp.
CCGCGAGAGCGCGCAGACCACCCATTTCTCGGTCATCGACGCCGATGGCAACCGGGTCGCGGCGACCATCACGCTCAACTATCCCTTCGGCTCGGGGTTCATCCCGCCGGGCACCGGGGTCTTGCTGAACAACGAGATGGACGACTTCTCGGCGCGTCCCGGCGTACCCAACGTCTACGGGCTGATCGGTTTCGAGGCGAATGCGATCCGCCCGCAACGCAGGCCGCTTTCGAGCATGAGCCCGACCTTCGTCGAGACCGAGGACCGGATCGCGGTGCTGGGCACACCCGGGGGCAGCCGCATCATCACCATGGTGCTGCAGGGCATTCTGGCGACGCTGGACGGTGCCGATGCCGAGGAAATGGTGCGGGCCCGGCGTTTCCATCACCAGTACCTGCCGGACCGGATCGAATACGAGACGGGTGCGCTGCCTTCCCCGGTGCAGCTCGAGCTGGCCCGTCGCGGCCACGCGCTCGCGCCCCAGTTGCGCCCCTTCGGCAACATGCAGGTCGTGCTCTGGGATCGCGCTCAGGGTCGCCTCGAGGCCGCCTCCGATCCGCGCGGCAACGGATCGGCGGTGGTGCTGCTGCCGGCTGCGTCTCAATTCTGACGCGCAAGGGCGTTTCTCACCGGGAAGCACGGGAAGACCGGGAAGACTGGTGATTTGGAATTCCGCGCGGTGGATCGAGCACGCTCGCCGGTAGACCTTTTGCCGCGGGATGCGCAAGCATTGTGTTCGCTCCAAGAAAACCTTCCCGGTCTTCCCGCGCTTCCCGGTGAAAAAGACGCGGCCCCGAAGGGCCGCCATTGCATTCGAGCGGTGAGCGGGCTTAGAAGTCGCCGGTCACGCCCGCTTCGACGATTTCGTAGATGATGTCACGCACGCGCGTGGCCAGGGGTTCCAGTTCGGGGGTCAGGTCCACCGCGTACAGCATCATGTCCATGTTCATGGTGGTGATCCAGCCGCGGCCTTCGTCATCCTCGACCACCGCGATACGGCAGGGGAGAAAGCCGGCGAAGATCACGTCGTGCTTGACCATCTCGTTCGCGATCAGCGCGTCGCAGAACGCGAGGATGCGCATGTAGTTTGCCTCGTGGCCCATCGCCTTCACCTGCTCGGAAAGCGGAAGATCCGAGACCAGCATGAAGTTCAGCAGGTTCGCGCGCAGCTTCATCGATTCGACCGCGTCCTCCACCGACACGCCGTCTTCGATCTGCCAGGTCTGCATGCTGTGCTGCACCATCTGCTGCATCATCTCCCGGTCCATCTCCATCGAGGAGGCGGGGGCGGCGGCCATCAGGCCGAGGGTGACCAGCAGCGATACGAACAGTTTTCTCATCGGTAAATCCCTCCAGTGGGTGTTTGCGCCGAAGCGGCGGACAGTCTATCAGACGTACCGGGCGGGTCTGGTTATTCCGGCCACGCTGCGTTGTTGGCAGGAAAATGCAGCCCATGGGCGTGGTGGCTGCTCGGGCGGCGGGACTGCAGGATCGAATTCAGAGGTCGAGCAGCATCCGCCCCGGATCCTCCAGCGATTCCTTCACCGAGACCAGGAAGCGAACCGCGTCGGCGCCATCGATCAGGCGGTGGTCGTAGGACAGCGCGACGTACATCATCGGCCGGATCACCACCTCGCCGTTGCGGGCGACCGGGCGCTCCTGGATCGCGTGCATCCCGAGGATCGCGCTCTGCGGCGGGTTCAGGATCGGCGTGGACAGCAGCGAGCCGAACACACCGCCATTGGTGATGGTGAAGGTTCCGCCGCGCAGGTCGTCGAGGTCCAGCCGGCCGTCGCGGGCACGCTCGGCGAATTCGCGGATCCGCTCCTCGATCGTCGCGAGCGGGAGCTGGCCGGCGTCGCGCAGCACCGGCACCACCAGCCCGCGCGGGGAGGACACCGCGATCCCGATGTCGGCGTGTCGGTGGTAGACGATCTCGTTGCCGTCGAGCGCCGCGTTCACCACCGGGAAGCGCCGCAGCGCCAATGCGCTCGCGGTGACAAAGAAGCCCATGAAGCCGAGGCGCACGCCGTGGCGTTTCTCGAAGGCAGCCTTGTGGCGCTCGCGCAGTGCCATCACCTCGGAGAGGTCGATTTCGTTGAAGGTGGTCAGCATTGCGGTGCTCTGCTTCGCCTGCAGCAAGCGCTCGGCAATGCGCGCGCGCAGCCGCGACATCGCCACACGCTCCTCGCCGCGGGTGCCCGCAGGCGCGGCCGTCGGGGCGGTGGCGCGTGCGGGCGGCGGCTCGGGGGCGGCAGCGCGCGCCGGCGCCTTCTCGGGCGACGTGTCTTCCGGGGCGGGCCGTTCTTCCTTCGTCGCGGCCGGCGCCTGCGCCGTCTCGCGTTCGGCCAGGAAGCGCTCCACGTCTTCCTTCAGTACCCGGCCGTTCTGGCCGCTGCCCTCGATCTCGTCCGCGTCCAGTTCATGTTCCGAAAGCAGGCGACGCACGGCCGGGCTCGGGGTGGGCGGGGCGGCCCGTGCCGGGGCTTCCTCCTCCGCAGGTTCGCCCTCGGCTGCGTCCCCTTTCGGCTCGGGCTTCGCGGTGTCGGGCTTTTCCGCCTCCGCGGGTTCGGCGGCACCTGCCGCCGAGATGTAGCCGAGTACCGTATCCGCTTCGACGACCGCGCCCTCTTCGACGGTGTACTCGTCGAGCACGCCGTCGGCCGGTGCCGGCACCTCCAGCACCACCTTGTCGGTTTCGAGCTCGACCAGCAGCTCGTCGCGCCGGACCCGTTCTCCCGCTTTCTTGTGCAGCGCGACCACGGTTGCATCGGCCACCGATTCCGGCAACTCGGGAACCCGAAGGGTGGTGCGTTCTGCGGACATGGACAGTTCCTTGTGCGTGGACGTTTACAGGGTGGGGCGCGGCGTGTCGCGCGCGGTGATCGGGCCGAAACTGCGCCGGATCAGTTCGTCCTGCTGGGACTTGTGCACCTCCGGGTAGCCGACCGCCGGGGCGGCCGCCGGAGCGCGCGCGACCGCGTGCAGGAGTTGTCCGCGGATCTCGAGCAGTGCATTCAGCCGCGGCTCGACGAAGCCGAGATAGCCCTGGTTCTCGGGCTCGTCCTGCACCCAGACGAACTCGGTTGCCTGGTCATAGCGTCCGAGCAGACGGGTGATCTCCGCGTCGGGGAACGGATAGCACTGTTCCAGCCGCAGGATCGCGGTGTCGTCGTGACCGTTTTCGCGCTTCTCGGTGAGCAGGTCGTAGTAGATGCGGCCCGCGGTCATCAATACCCGGCGAACCGACGAAGGTGACGGCGCGTCGATGTCGTCGATCACCGTCTGGAACGGGCCGTTCGCCAGTTCGTCAAGCTCGCTGACGGCCAGTTTGTGGCGCAGCAGGCTCTTCGGGGTCATCACCACCAGCGGCTTGCGGTAGGGCCTGAGCATCTGCCGACGCAGCAGGTGGAAGATCTGTGCCGGCGTGGTCGGCACGCAGACCTGGATGTTCTCCTGCGCGCAGAGCTGCAGGAAGCGTTCCGGCCGCGCCGAGGAGTGTTCGGGGCCCTGTCCCTCGTAGCCGTGCGGCAGCAGCAGCACCAGCCCGCAGAGGCGGTCCCACTTCTGCTCGCCGGAGCTGATGAACTGGTCGATCACCACCTGCGCGCCATTTGCGAAGTCGCCGAACTGCGCTTCCCATAGCACCAGCGCGTTCGGCGAGGCGGTCGCGTAGCCGTATTCGAAGGCCAGCACGGCCTCCTCGGACAGCAGCGAGTCGATCACCAGGAAGCGCGGGTTCTCCGGGTCCAGGCGGCGCAGCGGCACGCAGGCCTCGCCGGTCTCCTGGTGGTGCAGCACCGCGTGGCGGTGGAAGAACGTGCCACGGCCGGAGTCCTGGCCGGACAGCCGGATGCGGTAGCCGTCCTGGATCAGGGTCGC
>PULL01000259.1 GCA_003550945.1 Thioalkalivibrio sp.
CAGTGGCCGTGAAGGTCTTGCCGATCGAACCTGCCTGAAACAGCGTGTGCTCGTCGACCGGCAACGGGTTCTCGATGCTCGTGACCCCGTGACAGGCGAAACTCGTGTGACCGGCGTGCCACACACCCGCGGCCACGCCGGGTACGCCGAACTCGTCCGAGAGTTCGGCAAGCAGATCGAGCAGTTCATGATCGTTCATGGGCGAGCCCTCGTCCGTGTGACGCTCGTCAGCGCCGCGATTTTGAACCCGCAGCGCGGCTGCACGCTCGGACGATTTCGTCCCGCTCATCCGCGAGCCGCCTTCCCCCACGTTCACGGCGCATTCGCTCCATGCGTTCACATTTCGCCCGGAAAAGGTGGCAATCGCACGGGTTGGAAGCTACCCCCCTCAGGCTGGGGTGAAACCTCACTCCAGGCCGCAGAACCCGGTGGGGCAGCAGGCCCCCGTGCTGCAAGCAGCGGCGGGGGCGGCGTCGCTTCCCCGACTGGTGCTGGAGATGATGTTCCCACCGGTGGCCAGACGGTGGACCGGGGCCTCTGCCGGGGTCTCACCCCGATCGATCCCCGCCCGGACGCACAGTTCGCCCCAAGTCGAGACGTTCTCGCTCATGCGGTGGTTGACCTCCAGGACACGCCCGTTGCTGTCACAGCGGTAGTCGTAGGTTGGCATCGGATGCTTCCTCGTTCATCGGTGTTCTCTTATATACAGATTATATGCCGGACACCCGCCGCCTGCTCAAGCGTCTTCGTTTCGATTTTTTCGAAATCTCGCTTGCATTCGGCCGCCGGGTGCCGTAGTCTGCACACATATTAGAGATTTCTAATGGATTGATCGGGAACCCGACAATCCCACCACCCTCCTTCCCAAACCCTAAGGATGCTCACCATGCGCAACTCCCTCAAGCTTCTCGCCACCGCCGCCCTGGTCGGCGCCTTCGCCCTCCCGATGCACGCCAGCGCCCAGTGGGGCGGCCCCGGTTGGGGTGGTCCCGGCTACGGCTACGGCGGCCCCGGCTACGGCTACGGCGGTCCGGGCTACGGCCGCGGCCTCGGCGACATGTTCGGCTTCGGCGACATGTTCAGCGACTTCGACATGAGCATGCGCGGCAGCGGCCTCGGTCGCGGCTACGGGCGCGGCTACGGCGACGGCTACGGCTACGGCCATCCCTACGGTTACGGTCGCGGCTACGGCTACGGTGCCCCCTACGGCGCGCCGATGATGCCCTACGGCCAGCCGCAGCAGCCCCAGCAGGCGCCTGCCGAGTAAGGCATCCCCGATTCTCCGTTGATGCCAAAGCCCGGTCCGCAAGGACCGGGTTTTTTTGTGCCCGGAACCGGGTCAGGATGTGCGTAACCCCTAGTGGGCAAACGAGGTCTGTGCCACCTCCCTGCTCGCGATTGATATCGACTCGGAGGCCGAACGCGAATATCTGCGCAAACTCGCCTCGGTCCCGCGCCTCGATTCCGGCGTGGTGGCGTTCCTGCGCCAGACCACTGGCGCCCCCACACCCCAGGCGGTGCCCTGATGAAACGACCGGACGACACTCATTCCACGAATGCGCCGCGTGCGCCCAGCAAGTCCCAGCGCAAACGCGAAAGCGCAGCACTGCAGGACATCGGCACCGAACTGGTGAGACTGCCCGCCGAGCAGGTTCGCAGTCTGGATCTGCCGGAACCCCTGCGTTTGGCGGTGTTGGAAGCCCAGCGCATTCGCAGCCGCGGGGCGCTGCGCCGCCAGATGCAGTTCATCGGCAGGCTGATGCGCTCGATCGACGCCGAGCCGATCACCGAACAGCTTGCCACCCTGTGCGGCGAATCCGAACGGGCCAAGGCGCGGTTTCACGCGCTGGAACGCTGGCGTGAGCGCCTGCTGGCGGACGACGCGGCTGTCTCGGAATGGCAGGCGGCCCACCCCGGCAGCGACGTGCAGCAACTGCGCCAGCTGATTCGCAATGCGCGCAAGGAAGTCGCCGAGCAGAAGCCACCGAAAGCCTACCGAGCACTCTTCCGGCTGCTCTCGGGAACCGCAAACGTCACGCTCTGCTGAACAACTTCGTGTCGCTGCGCACGGCAGGGCCATCTTCCAGGCCGGTACGCTCTTCTTCGACGGCCGTAGCTGCGACCTCCGCCTGCGCGTGGCGTTGGGCTTACTGCTCGCGGTCTCCGGCCGCGGAGCGCAATGGCCCCCTGCTCTGCGCACCAACGAGCCGGCCCGCGTGCCCCCCGTTTTCAAGCGGGACCCAAGCGGATTTTTTAGGTGGGGTACATCGTGGTCTAAATGAAAAAGGCGCCCGTAAGCGCCTGTTTTCATTGAGATACTGGCGGAGAGGGAGGGATTCGAACCCTCGATACGGTTTTGCCGTATACACACTTTCCAGGCGTGCGCCTTCAACCACTCGGCCACCTCTCCGGGTTTCGCGCGCAGGCGAGCGTGCGGGCGCAGCCGGCGAGCGAAGGAGCGCAGGGTAAACCAGCCGGTCCCAAACCGCAATTGGCGCCAGATGAAAGGCGCGGCAGCTGTTCTGGGGCGGGTATTCCAGCAACCTGCGCTACTGGCCCTGCCCTTTTCCCGGCGGGATCACGCCGGGCAGAACGTGCACGTTGCTTCCGGGGCTCATGTCGCGAATGCGCGCCATGCCGATCTCCTGCACCTCGTCGATCCGGATCACCGCCTGCAACGGGATGTGGAAACGCTGCACTCCCTCGAACTCGGACCGCAGTCGCTCTTCGCCCGGGTCCACGACCACCTGCGAGCGCTCGCCAAACAGCAGGCCTTCGACCGTGACGAAGCCGTACAGCTGCTCCTGATAGACCGAACGGGCAAAGATCTCATAGACCTTGCCCTGGTTTACGAACTGGACGCGGAAACGGGTTTTGTCGCTCATGCGACCATCATGCGGCCGCACCGGGGAAATGCAAGTGCCCGGGACGAACCCAGTCAGGTTCGGATCAGTCGAAGACGATGGTCTTGTTGCCGTGGGTCAGGACCCGGCCCTCCAGGTGGTTGCGCAGGCCGCGCGCAAGCACCCAGCGTTCCACGTCGCGGCCCTTGCGCACCAGGTCTTCCACCTGGTCGTCGTGCCGGATCCGGGCCACGTCCTGCTCGATGATCGGACCGGCGTCCAGATCTTCCGTGACGTAATGGCAGGTCGCGCCGATCAGCTTCACCCCGCGCGCGAAGGCCTGGTGGTAGGGGCGCGCGCCGACGAAGGAAGGCAGGAAGCTGTGGTGGATGTTGATCACGCGCTCGCGGAACTCCGTGCAGAGCTCGGGCGGCAGAATCTGCATGTAACGCGCCAGCACGATGGTGTCCGCCTGCAGCGCGACAAGGCGTTCCCGAAGCTGCGCGAACGCCTCTGCACGCGTCTCTCGCGTAACCGGTACATGCTCGAACGGAATCCCGTAACAGCTGGCGACTTCCTCGAGCAAACGATGGTTGGAGACAATCGCGGGAATCTCCATCGGCAGTTCGCCGGAACGCCAGCGTGCAAGCAGGTCGGTCAGGCAGTGCGGCTCCTTGCTGACGAGTATCACGACCCGCGGGCGCGCCTCGGTGCGCGTCAGCGACCACTGCATCTGGAATTCGGCGGCAAGCCCCTCGAAGCTGCGGGCCAGGTCTTTGTCTCGGCCGGCCGGCAACGAAAAAACCCAGCGCATGAAAAACCAGTGGGCCTCGGTATCCGTGTGCTGTGCGGCCTCGGTGATCCACCCCTCCGCGTCGGCGATCACCCGGGCCACCCGGGCGACAATGCCCATCCGGTCGGGGCAGGAGACGGTCAGGCGGAATTCGGAACGTTCGGTCATCAGCGGACTCGCGACATAGCGGGGCAGCGCTGCAGTGTACTTCGCTGCCTGGAGCGCTTGAAGGCCTGAACTC
>PULL01000056.1 GCA_003550945.1 Thioalkalivibrio sp.
TACATGCGCAGCAGCATGTTGGCCCAGTCCTGCGCCTCGGTGCCCCCGGACCCCGCCTGGATGTCGAGAAACGCATTGGCGGGGTCCATCTCGCCGGAAAACATTCTCCGGAACTCGAGGTCCTCGACCCGCAGGTTGATCTTCGCCAGGTCCGCCTCGATCGCAGACACCGTCTCCGCGTCGTCGTCGGCTTCCGCAAGCTCAAGCAAGCCCTTGCTGTCTTCCAGCTGGCCTTCGATCTCCCGGATATTGAGGACTACCGCTTCCAGTTGCGAGCGTTCGCGCCCAAGGGCCTGTGCCCGCTCGGGGTCGTTCCAGACGTCCGGTGACTCCAGTTCGCGCAGGATTTCCTCCAGCCGCTCTTCCCTGGCAGCGAAGTCAAAGATACCCCCTAAGGCCTTCCAGGCGGCCTTGAAGGTCAGCGATGTTGGAGTAGTACGGGTTCAGTTCCATGGGTCACGATTCCGGCCAGCAAAGCCGGAGAGTATAGCAAGCCGTCAACGCCGAGCGGAGACCGGTGGGGCATCCATCCTTTTTGGCCTGCGCCAGAAACGGCGCCAGCCGGATCTCTGCAGGCGCAGGACCGCAACTCCCGGGTCATGCACGCGGATTTCCCTGATGGCGCCCGCGCGCAAACGGGCCAGGCGCGGCTGCAGCAGGTCCTCGGACACCGACACCAGCAGGTCGCTGCGGCGTCCGGCGTGTTCCGCGCGGAGCAGCGCGTCGATCACGGTCAGATCGGCCTGCCGCTCCAGGGGGTCGGCCGACCACGTGACCCCGGCTGCCGCGGCGAGCCACGCAGCGACCGCCCCACCCCCGGCAATGCTTCGAACCAAGGGGGTCGCCGCCGGGACACCCGGGGACCAGAACCACAAACCCTGCACCGGAGCGCGCCCCGCCCGGACCCGCGCGTCGTTCACCGGATGGTCGAACCAGGCCATTTGTACCGCATTCCCCAGAACCTGCAGACGCCGCGCAACGCCACTTTCGAGCCCGGGTGCACGGATCGGACGACCAAAGGCGGCCGAGGGCGGGGGCATGTCCCAGTCGCCCTCGGCATCGAGTTCCAGTTCGAAAAGCCCTGGCGCCGCTTCGCGCATCGAGGCCGATGCCGCTTCCAGTTCCGGAAGGATCGAAGCCAACAACGCCCCCGCGTCATCGGGGCCCAGGTCCTCGACCGCCTGCGCGACAGCATCCGTCATGCCTGCTGTCAGCGAAACCGGCAACGCGAGCCAGCGCTGGCGTCCGCCGGACGCGGGCCGGAAACCCAGCCGGTCGGCGGCCTCGCTCTCCCAGGCGGCTGCGGCGCTGCGCAACAGATCCCCGCGCCCCAGCATCCTCGCCAACAACTGGGGGGTCTCGGGGTCCGGGCCCTCGCCGGCCTGCGGCCAGAGCCCGGGAACCAGGATCTCGACAGAAGCCGTCACGTTCCGCTGGATTCGCGCCGCGCGCGTTCAGGTGGTTCGCCGCCCTCGTCCGTGTACGGGAAGCGGATATGGCCGAAGCGGAGCACCAGAACCGCGACCGTGATCAGCAGAATCCCGATGGACACGCCGATCAGCTCCCAGAAATCCATCGCCTTCATGTCAATGATGATGTACCGGGCCAGCGCGACGATGGCGATGTACAGCGGCAACCGTACCGGCAGGCGTCCCGACTTGTAGTAGATGCCGACCATGGCCAGCACCTCGAGAAAGATGAACAACAGCAGCAGGTCCGCCAGCGTGACCTCCAGGTTGCTCACCATTGTCGCGATCTCCTGAAGAATCGCGATCACTGTCGCCACCGCGATCACGAACAACACCGCAACCTCGGTACTGTGCAGTGCCCGCCGGCTTACCCTGTCGAGATCCATGCAACCTCCCCCTGTGCGTGAGAAAGAACCGTATCAGCAGCCGCCCGCGCCACCACAAAAGGGTAAGTGAAGGCGCCGCATGGAGTGCGGTGGCTCGGCGCCGCTTTGCGCTGCAGGAGGCGCGCTGCCGACGCGTGCGCGATCCCGCATTCCATGGCGCGCGCAGAGCGCGAGACCCCGCAGACCACGCTGCCGGTAGTGTATCGCCGAGCGCCGCCCGCACCCACCGCGTTCCTCCCGGCCGGCGCAGAAAGCCGTCAGCGCCGGCCTTGCCTGCCCCGCGCCGCGCCCGTGCCCGGGCGCCCCGGCCTGCGCGGACCGCCCGGCTTGCGCGGAGGCCGCGGCGGCGGCACATCGGCTGCCGCGTACAGTGCCCGCACCTCGGCCGGCTCCAGATCCCGGAAGCGACCCGTCTTCAGCCCCCGCCCGAGCTCGACGGGTCCGTAGCGAATGCGGATCAGGCGGCTCACGGTGACGCCGGCCGCGTCCCAGAGCCTGCGCACCAGCCGGTTGCGCCCCTCGCTGACGGTCACGTGGAACCAGTGATTCGCCCCCTCCCCACCCGCATCCAGAAGGCTTTCGAAGCGTGCCGGCCCATCTTCCAGCTCGAGACCCTTGAGCAGCGACTGCTGCACGGACTCCGGCACCTCGCCGAGAACCCGCACCGCGTATTCGCGCACCAGGCCCCGGGAGGGATGCATCAACGCATGGGCAAGACCTCCGTCCGTGGTGAACAGCAGCAATCCGGAGGTGTTCAGGTCCAGCCGGCCCACGGACACCCAGCGCTGACCGCGCAGCCTCGGCAGCGCCGCAAACACGCTGCTGCGGCCTTCCGGGTCCGACCGCGAGCAGATTTCGCCCTCGGGCTTGTGGTAGGCGAGCCAGCGATGCGCGGGTGCCGCCGACCGCACCGGACGCCCCCGCACGTGGATGGTGTCGTCCGGACCGACCTGGTCGCCCAGCTGCGCGACCCGACCGTTGACCCGAACCTCGCCGCGCTCGATCCAGCCCTCGATCTCCCGCCGGGACCCCAGACCCCGGGCCGCGAGAAATTTCTGCAGACGCTCTGCCATATTGAAGGCTCGCAAGGGCTGACCATGATGGCTGCCGACAATACACGAAAAACGATTCCGCAAAGATCGCGACGGCTAATCACCGAGGCGCAGAGCGACGCCGGCACCCACCCTGCAACCCGACCATGCTGGCGCCGCTCCCGAAGGCATTAGGTCCGGCGTCCTGCCCCCCCACGCGCGCACGCGCGCCAAATCGCTCAATCCTTCTGCTCGTCGTCCTCGCCGAACCAGACCTCGCACATGCGCAGGATGAACACGCCCAGCGTGAGCACGAAAATCGCGCCCACAATCGTCAGGATCTGCGGGTTCTCCATGTATTTCGCGTCCACCACGAGCACCCGCGTCAGCGCCGTGATCGCGATGTATACCAGGAAGCGCACCGACAGCCGGTTGGTCTTGAAATAGATCGCGACCATCGCCGCGAGCTCGATCAGCAGGAACAGCATGAGCACGTCGCCGAGGTCCGGCCCGCCCTTCCCGACCACCTTGCCGACTTCAATGATCGTGGCCCAGAAGATGCCGAACCCGGCCAGGAACAGCAGCCCCAGCTGGAAGGTCTCGGCCATCTTGATCCCGGCCAGCTTGCTTATTGAGAAGATCTTTTCCGACATGCCTGGTACATCTCCTGGATCACGCACCATCAGGGGTGCCGGCCATCCGGGTCAACGAGCAACCGTCGCGGCTCGTGGCATAGCCGCACCACGCGGCCCAACGGAGGAATATAGTCCAAGTGAAGCGATTCTGAGCCGGCCAGCCTTGACCCGCCCCGCATTCGGGATGCGCTGCCGGTCACCCGCCGGATGCGGGTTCGCTGCCGGCGTTCCGGTTCTCGTCGCCGCCATCGTGCCGCGGCGCCTCCCCGGCGTGCTCGCCGGGCAGATCGACCAGTTCCCGGAGCGCATCCAGCGGCGGGAGTTCATCCAACCGACCAAGGCCAA
>PULL01000129.1 GCA_003550945.1 Thioalkalivibrio sp.
GCCGTCGCGGAGTTGGTGCAGCCCGTGCTGGACCTGCTGCAACCCGAACTGCGGCGCCAGCGGGTGGAAGTGGAACTGTCGATTCCGAAGCCTCTGCCGCGCGTGTGGGTCGCTCCGGTACAGATCGAGCAGGTGCTCATGAACCTCCTGCGCAATGCGGTCGAGGCCCTCGAGGGCCGGAGTCACGCTCGCATCCAGTTGCAGGTGGACTGCGATGGGAGCGATCTGGTGATCACCGTACGCGACAACGGCCCTGGAATTCCGCCCTATCGTCTGGCCAGCCTGTTCGACCCCTTCGCCACCTGGAAGGAGGGTGGCATGGGGCTCGGACTGTCGATCAGTCGATCGCTGGTCGAGGCCCACGGCGGCCAGCTCACCGCGAGCCATGCGCGCGAAGGCGGCGCCGAGTTCCGTTTCACGTTGCCCGTGGAGAGCGCCCATGCCCGCACCTAAGGTTCCCCAGGTCCATCTGGTGGATGACGATCCCGATGTGCGTTCTGCGGTCAGCCTGCTCTTGAAGACCGAGAATCTCCGGGTGACGACCTATCCCGATGCGAGGGCCATACTCGAGAGCGTCGATGCGAATACACCGGGTTGCCTGGTGCTGGACGTCCGGCTCCCGGACATGGACGGGCTGACCCTGCAACGGGAACTCAGGACCCGCGGTGTGCAGATGCCGGTGGTGTTCATCACCGGCCATGGCGATATCCCGATGGCGGTCCGGGCCGTCAGTGAAGGCGCGCTGGATTTTCTCGAGAAGCCGTTTCACGACGACATACTGATTGAGGGCGTGCGGCAAGGGATGGACATCGACGCCCAGCAGCGCGCGGGCGCGGCCGAGATGGCGCAGGTCGAGGAACGCCTGCACTCGCTGACGCCGCGCGAGCGCCAGGTGCTGGAATGCCTGCTCGATGGCAAGCCGAACAAGCTGATCGCACGCGATCTCGACGTCAGCGTGCGCACGGTGGAAATCCACCGCTCCAACCTGATGCAGAAGATGGGCGCGAAGAGCGCCTCCCATCTCGCCCGCCTCGCGCTGGCCTGCGACGAGTACCGGGACCGGTTGAGCCCGAGGTAGCGGGAAATATAGCCACGGATGAACACGGATGTTCTTTGGTTAAAGCCATATCCGTGTTCATCCGTGGCCATCCGTGGCTCGATTTGCCATCCGGCGTTGGCGCCCCCAGCGCTCGGGTTCGACCTGATCCGCTCCGTCTAACCCGCCAGTGCTCAGGATGTCGTACGGACCCCCGCCAGCACACCGCGCTGCAGCCATTGGCGGAACAGTTCTTCGGCGCTGCGGTGCAATCGCTCGTCGGCGGGGAGTTCGAAGTCCGCGGCCACGCGGAGGACCAGATTCGCACCCGGGGCAGGTTCGTGCTCCACGTACCAAAGGATCCGCGCGCTCAAGGCGTTGAGCTCGATGAAGCGGGTGCGCCCGTCGCGGTCGCGGAAGACCACCAGATAGGTGGGCGGCTCGCCTGGGGTCTCGGGCAGGAAATCGGGCCCGATCCGGTGGACCGGGTATTCATAGGCCAGCAGCCGCGCCGCGCCCGAAAGAACGGGGACACCGGTCATCGGGTCGCCAGTCGGATCGATCGAACCGGCAGCGGTTGTCTCAGGGCCCTCATCCTGCTGGGCGACGACGACCTCGGCGCGCTCGTAATGAGCGAGCTCGGCCAGAAACGGGAAATCGTCGAGGCGCTGGCCCCTCTCCTCGGTCAGGTAGTCGAGGAACTCCTCCCCCAGGCGCGGGAAATAGGGTGTGTGACAGCCGTGCTCGCGGTAGAAGTCGCGGACCAGCCGGGACCAGCGCTCCGGCCCGTGCAGGCCGCTGAGCACCGGGTAGGCCCGACCCAGAAGGTCCTCGACGTTGTTAATGAACAGCCGCCGGTAGATGGCCATCCGCCGCTCCTCGATGCCCTCGGGAGCGGCATGGCGCTCCGGGTCGCGCAGGTGCGCAGCGAACCGGCGCTGCACTTCGCGAAAATCGAGATCAGGCATGGCGGCGTGCCTCCCGGCCAGGCCCCCGAGCCTCGAGCATGCCGCGAATGCGGGCGGTCTCGGCGAGCAACTCCGTGAGCGGCGGGAAGTTGAAGTCGCGCTCGAGCAGCGTGGGTACCGGTCCCAGGCGCCGGTAGACCTCCTCCAGCAGGGCCCAGACATCGGGGCAGATGTCGGCGCCGTGGGTGTCCACGCGCAGGTCCGGAGCCTCCTCGTGGTGCCCGGCGACATGCAGGTAGCGCACCCGCTCCAGCGGAACCCGGTCGAGGAAGTCCAGCGGATCGTAGCGGTGATTGACGGCGTTCACGACGATGTTGTTCACGTCGAGCAGCAGATCGCAGTCGGCGGTCTCAAGCACCGCGGTAACGAACTCCACCTCGGTCATCTCTGCTGCGGGCTGTGCGTAGTAGGACACGTTCTCCAGTGCGATGCGCATGCCCAATTGGTCCTGAACGATGCCGACGCGCTCGGCGACGTGCCGGACCGCGTCCTCGGTGAAGGGAATCGGCATCAGGTCATAGAGGTGGCCGAACTCGTCCCCGCTGGCGGAGAGGTGCTCGGTGTAATCGTTGATGCCGTGGGTGTTCAGGAACACGCGCAGATCCCTCAGGAACTCGCGGTCCAGGGGGCGCGGCCCACCGATATCCAGCGACAGACCGTGACAGACGAAAGCCTTGGCCTCGGTCCATTCGCGGAAGCTGCGCCCGAGGGCACCCCCGAGATGCATCCAGTTCTCGGGGGCGACCTCGAGGAAATCCACCTGGTCGCGAGATTCCGGGTTCTGTGCGAACGGGCTCAGAAGAGCCCGCCGCAGACCCAGACCCGCACCCCGGACATGGGCCGTATGGTGCGTGAGCATTCCGCTAGCTGCCGCAGCGGCCTTCGCCACACTTGCCTTCGGTGCTCTTGTCGGTTGTTTTCTCGTCTGCAGCCCCGCCACAGCGGCCTTCGCCACAGCTACCCTCGGCCGCCTTGTCGGTGGCGGCAGCGCCGCCGCATCGGCCTTCACCGCAACTGCCCTCGGCGGCTTTCTCGGCTTCCCCGGCGCCGCCACAGCGGCCTTCGCCACAACTGCCTTGGGCGACCTTCTGCAAGGCGGACGGTTGGGCCACCTGATAGCCCTGGCCGAGATCGATCGATGCAAACAATGGGGTGCTACCCATCGCGAGGCCGACAGCGGCAGTGCCGAGGGTGGCGGCGAGGGTCTTGCGGTTGAAGAGATGTGCTTTCATGGAATTCTCCTGTGGAGTATGGGATGACATCGTGGGAACTGCGTTAAAGGGCTCGTCCGCTCGAGTGCGGCTTCTGGTTGTGGTTCAGTTGCGCCGCAGCCAGCGCAGCGCGTAGTAGTCGACGCTCAGGTACCGTCCGGCGCCGTAGAAGAACAGCACCAGCAGCATCACGAAATAGGTGGCGGCCATCTCGATGCCGTTGTTCAGGATCACGAAGCTGCCGCTCTGGGTCAGCCAGTCGTAGTTACCGTGCTCCTGCAGGATCGAGCGGGCCCGGTCGAGGCGCACCGCAGCCTGCTCGGTTCCGGCACAGTTGAACAGGCACATCATCCGGTCGGAGATCGTCTGCCAGCCGTGCTGCCAGTGCACGGTGACTGCCGCCACGACCATGGTGATGATCAGCGGGATCGAGAACCATCGGGTGGCGATGCCAAGCAGCAGTGCGATGGCGCCAAGCACCTCCGCATAGGCGGCCAGGAAGGCCATCAGCCAGGGGAACGGCAGGCCAAGCCCCCAGTCGGGATTGCCGAACCAGGCGACCGTCCCTGCGCTCGGCATCAAACCGTCCAGCTTGTTAGTGCCGGCGGCCCA
>PULL01000023.1 GCA_003550945.1 Thioalkalivibrio sp.
CGGCACGCAGCACGTTGTCGACTTCCTCGCCCAGACGGGCGAAATCGGCGGAGAGGATGGACGGGGCAATCAGGTCGGGAAGGGCCATGGGAACCTCGCGGTAAGAACCAGTGTGGCACCCGCGCCGTGACGGCACACGGGTAGCCCAAAGACTTTACCGGAAGGGCCCGCGCGAGGCAAAAGCGGCGCGGGGCGCTGACACGACAGGGCCGCCGTGAGCGTGGCTCGCGGCGGCCCCTTCAGCCGTGAACAGATTGCAAGGCGTCTACTGGCTGCGCGTCGTCACTCCATCGCGGCCATGTAGGCGGCCAGATCGGCGATGTCCTCGTCGCTCAGGTTCATCGCGTGCGGCATCATCATCATGCTGTTCGGGCCAACGGTCTCACCGGCACGGTATTTCGTCATCACCTCGACCAGGTAGTCGAAATCCTTGCCAGCCACCTTCGGGAAGATCGCCTGGCCCTGCCCGGTCGGACCGTGGCAGCCAATGCAGGTGGCGTACTTGGCCTGACCGGCCTCGGGATCACCAGCATGCGCGACGCCGACCATTCCGGCAGCCATCACCACGCTCGCGGCGACCAACATCAGCTTCTTCATCTCATATCCTCCTTCTAAGGATGTGCGGGTAAAACAGCTTGTCTTTTCGTGGAGCGACTTCAGGATAGGCCGGCAATCCTGAACGGAAGATTAACGGCCGTCCACATAGCGTGCATCCGAATAGGTGGCCACCCACTCCGGCCGGAACATCACCAGCCCGGTGATCACCATGCCATTGATCATTCCCTCCGGAAGCACCAACAGCGGGGTGTATTGCAGATACTCCCTGAAGATAGACTCCCACGGGGCGTCCGTAAAGAGACCGAAGACCAGCGCGTTACCGCCCATCACCACCAATACCGAAAGCATCCCCCCGAAGAACCCGACCACGTACAGGTAGATGAACATGTGAGGGGGCAGCCGCCGTTCGCTGAAACGGAGCAAGCCCCAGGTGGCCAGCGCCGGCGCAACCCCCGTGAGCAGGACCTTCAGCGGCGCCAGCATCGGATCGATGACGCCCATTACCACGAGGGCGCCCACCACCAGCAGGGTCATCACGATCGCCAGCTGCCAGCCGAACACCAGCGTCACCGCGACCACGCCCAGAAAGTGCATGGCAAGACCATCCACCGACGCGGCGCGCAGGCTCCAGATCATCACCAGCGCCAGTGTGGCCAGAACGAAATGCTGCACACGCCCGGGAACGAAGAGCTCGTCCCAGGTCATGCCCCGGAACATCCAGACGAGCAGCACGGCCAGACCGACGGCCGAGACAAGCTGCAGCCACATGGGAACCGCGACTTCGATGTGATGCATCTGCGGGGCTCGGTTCGGACCGGTCGGCGCACGCCGGTTACAGCAGGGATCAGTCGCTCTCGCGCCGGGCAACGGCGACCGTGTAGTCCCGTCCCTGCTTCAGCTTATCGTAGTTGCCGAAGACTTCCTTGAAGCCCTTTTCGATGAAGCGCCGCAGGCCGGTGATCGTTACGACATAGAGACGCCCCCCCGGGTTCAATTGGTCCCAGGCATCGAGCAGGTACGTGTACAGCAATTCGCGCCCCACCTTCGCCGGCAGGTTGGACGCGATCACGTCGAAACGCCGGTCGGCGATCTGGTCGAAGCCGTTGCTGAGCAGGCAGTCGACATTCACCAGACGGTTCAGCCCGGCATTGCGCCGGCTGTACTCGACCGCGACGAAGTCCTTGTCCACCAGCGTGCAGTGCCCCTGTTGCGCCTTGCGCGCGAACGTGAGGCCGATGGGCCCGTACCCGCAACCCAGATCGAGGCAGCGGTCGCCGGGCCCGATCTCCGCGTGGTCCAGCAGCAGCCGGGTCCCGTCGTCGATGCGCCGGGGCGAAAACAGGCCCCAGGTGGTCACGAATTCCAGCCGTTCTCCGGCCAGCACGTCAGTGAAACGGATGTCCTGTTTCAGCTCCCGCTGCAACCGCCGCCTCTCTGCCGGATTCCGCAGATCCCGGCGCTCACCCATCGGCAACACCCTCGGTCTCAAAGGCGCGCAGCTCGGCCCACAACGTCTCCGCGAGGCGCACCGGCTGCGACGCATCCGTCTCCCCCGGAACGCCGAGGACGTTCACGTGCCCCATCTTGCGCCCCGGGCGCGCTTCGGGCTTGCCGTATAGGTGCAGACGCGCCCTGCCGCGCGACAGCAGCCGGGAAAAATCCGGCGCGTCTCCGTTCGGCCACAGGTCTCCGAGCAGATTCAGCATCGCCACCGGCGCAACCAGTTCAGCCGGCACCAGTGCAAGCCCGCAGACCGCCCGGACCTGCTGCTCGAACTGGGAAACCGTCACCGCATCCAGCGTGTAGTGTCCCGAATTGTGGGGCCGCGGCGCGATCTCGTTCACCAGCAGCTGTCCCGACTCGGCCAGAAAGAACTCCACCGCCAGCACACCGCAGTAGTCGAGGCGCTCGGCAATGTGCTGGGCCACCGCCTCCGCCTGCGCGCGGACCTCGTCGGCCACGCGGGCCGGCACCCGGCTCAGGTGCAGGATGCCTCCCCGATGCGCGTTCTCGGCAACCGGGAAACATCGGCAGCGGCCATCCGGGTCCCGCGCCAGCACCACCGAAACCTCGCGTTCCAGATCCACCCGCTGCTCGAGTACGCAGGGGACCTCGCCGAGCCGGCGGAAAGCGCGGGCCACGCCACCGGAGGCCGAGACCGGAACCTGCCCCTTGCCGTCGTAGCCCAGCCGGGCCGTCTTCAGGATCGCGGGAAAGCTCCAGTCCGGCACGGCAGCACGCGCGGCATCGACATCCTCGACCGGCAGCCAGGGTGCGACCGCAACCCCCGCGTCCTGCAGGAAGCGCTTCTCGACGATCCGGTCCTGGGCGACCGAAAGCGCCCCGGGGTCCGGCCTGAGCAGCACGCGCTCGGCCAGCCACTCGGCACTGGCCGCCGGAACGTTCTCGAACTCGCAGGTGACCACCGCCGCGTGCGCAGCCAGTTCCGCGAGCGCGCCGCGATCCTCGAAACCCGCAAGGAGATGGCGATCCGCGAGCCGCCCGGCGGGACTGTCCGGATCCGGGTCGAGCACCCACACCCGGTAGCCCATGTTCCGGGCGCTGATCGTGAAATAGCGCCCCAGCTGCCCGCCTCCGAGCAGCCCCAGGGTCGCAGGCGGGAGGATCACCGCTGCACCGGGGGCAGCTCCTGCGCCAGCACCGCATCGCGCTGGCGTTCCCGGAACTGCACGAGACGCCCGCGCAGCGCGGCGTCCCCGTTGGCGAGCATCGCCGCCGCAAACAGCGCCGCGTTGGCGGCACCCGCTTCACCGATCGCGAAAGTCGCCACCGGGATGCCCTTCGGCATCTGCACGATCGACAGCAGCGAGTCCTGGCCCTTCAGATGCCGCGAAGCCACCGGCACCCCGAGCACCGGCACCGTGGTCTTCGCCGCGAGCATTCCGGGCAGATGCGCCGCGCCGCCGGCACCGGCAATGATCGCCTGGATGCCTCGGCCAGCCGCCTGCTCCGCGTATTCGAACAGCAGGTCCGGCGTGCGATGAGCCGACACCACGCGCGCCTCGCAGGGAATCCCAAGCTCCTTCAGGATCCCGACGGCATGCTCCATCGTGGGCCAGTCCGAACTGCTGCCCATTACCACACCCACTTTTGCATCCGCCGCGTCCATAGAAGCGCAAAGATAGCCCCCGCGCGAAGCAGGGGCAAGGCGTGCCTTGTCCCGCGCCTCGTCCCGCGCGGGCCTTTTCAGCACCCACGCGGAGGAAGGGCACGGCTTCCGGCGGGACGCCGTGAATACATCCGCCG
>PULL01000124.1 GCA_003550945.1 Thioalkalivibrio sp.
CCAGCGCTGGCTGGCCCTGTCGCTTCTGGGTGAAGACCAGGCCCCCGCTGCGCACGCCGTCGACCAGGTGCCGGTTGGTGACGATGAAGTTGTGGGTGCCCCGCTTGTGCGCGTGGCTGACCACGAACGCTGTGCCGGAGCCCTCGCTGCCGTCCTCGAGGACGGTATCGACCCGGATGGTGTTGAACAGCAGCTTCTTGCTGATGGAGTTGATTTCCATGGCTTTATACCGGGTTCGCGCGCGGCATCATTGTCAACGTGTGAGCCCCAGGTAGAGCATGGGCAGTTTTTCGGGCAGCCGTTCGACGTGATCCAGCACGGTGAAATGGCTCATCCCGAAGATGCGGGACACGTATTCGTCGGCGTGCGGGTCCAGCGACAGCGCGTAGGTGGTGACGCCGTTGCGCGCCAGTTCCTCGACCGCGCGCTTCGCGTCGTGGCGCAGGTACTGCGGGTCCCGTACGTCGTTGTCCGCCGGTTCGCCGTCGGTGATGATGAACAGGATCTTCTTGTTCTTCGGTTGCTGCCCAAGGTACATGCCGGCGTGCCGGAGTGCAGCGCCCATGCGCGTCGAGTAGGAGCCGTGCATCCCGGACAGTCGCGCCTTCACGTCGTCGTTGTAGGGTTGGTCGAAGTCCTTGAAGCGGTAATAGTGGACATCGTGCCGGCCGTCGGAACAGAAGCCGTGCAGCGCGAACGGGTCGCCGATCCGGTCCAGCGCGCCGGACAGCAGGACCGTCGCCGCCCGGGTCAGATCCATCACCGTGTAGTCCTGGCCGCGGACCTTGTCATTCGCGGACTCGGACATGTCCAGCAGCACCATCACCGCGAGGTCCCGCAGGTTGCGCTTGTAGCGCATCATGATCCGCGTGTCGGGCTGCTGCCCGGTGCGGATGTCCACCATCGCCCGCACCGCGGCATTGATGTCGAGTTCGTCGCCGTCTTCCTGCCGGCGCAGCCGCTGCATTCCCTGCGGGATCATCGACTCGATCAGGAACTTCAGCCGCGAGATCACCGGCTTGTGTTCCTCGGTGATCGCCTCGATGCGCTCCAGGTCGCCGGGCTGCGGACGGCGTTCGAGCACCGTCACCCAGCTCGGCCTTTCGAGCTGGATCTGGTAGTCCCACTCGTGGTAGTGGAACGGGTCGGAGACCGGGGGCTTGCCCTCGAGTTCGTTGATGGTCACGCCTTCCTGGTCGAGGTAGAACTCGGTCGGCAGCACCCAGACCTCCTGGGCATCGTCGCCGGCGAACTCGTAGTCCAGCGTGTTCACCATCTCGATCACGCTGACCGTCTTGCGCACCTGTTTCGGCGCCCAGGTCGCTTCCAGCGCGGCCTCGAGATCGTATTCCGGGGATTCCCAGACGGTGCGGTTGTCGTCGCGGTAGATCGCGCGCAGCGTGTCGGTGCGGGGGTTGAACTCGGGAAGCGGCAGCCGGGCGAGGCTGTGGGACAGTTCCACGCCGATGTTCCAGCTGATCTGGTTGCTGGACAGGTCTTCCTCGGCCTGGAACAGCGCCACGCCCTGCCGCACCCAGGGGTGTTGGTCCTCGGACTGCGGGTCGAGCAGCGCGCGGGCGAGGCGGTTCAGCAGATCGCCGATCGTCTGCGGGTCGTCCCGTTGCAGCGGCGGGTGGAGTTTCAGCCACGCCGCACGCATTCCCGGGAACTGACGGCAGGCCAGTTCCTCCACCCTCGCGTCCTCGATGGCCTCGATGATCGCCATCTGCATGGTGTCCAGCGTTTCCATCGACAGCGGCTGACGGGTGAAGACCAGGTGGGCCGCGCAGTGGTTGGCGGCGGCGCGGTAGATCTCCACCCCGGACACGGCCGCTTCGTCCGGGGTCTCGTCGCCGAAGGGGCGGTAGTCGTCGTAGGCATCGGCGATGTGGATCACGAAGTGCTCGATGTAGGGCTTCAGGCCCTCGCGACTCTCGTAATCGCCGGCGGTGGGGCGCAGGAAGAAATCACGCCCCCACATCGCGCGCAGGTAGATGTTCAGGCGCCGCTGCACATCGACGAACAGCGTGCCCTTGCGTTCCGCCTGCAGCACCGAGTGGGAGTCCGCGCTCTGCAGCGAGAAATAGAGCACCTGTCCCTCGAAATCGGTCCGGTAAGCTTGCGCACCCCAGTTCACCCAGCGCCGTAGGCCGCCGAGGGTGAGCTGTGTCAGCAGCCGGTCGAGGTTCTCGAGCATGGGGCGCAGGCCGCGCGGGGCCTGCGCGAGCATCACTTCGAGCACTTTCAGGTAGTGGCGGAACAGTTCTTCGTCGCCGAGACGTTCGGCCGCGAGCGGCGCGGTCGCGACGATCAGCGTGAGCACCTGTCCCGAAGTCTTCGACGCCATGCTGAGCAGGAACGTCACCACGTCGGGGAGAGTGTTCTCTCCAATCGCGCGCGCCATCTCCGGCATCTCCTGGAGATAGGTGACGACCAGCTCTTCACCGCGACCGAGGTGGTGCAGCGCGACCGCGCCCTTCAGGTAGTTGTCCAGCCCCCTCGACGAGAACACGCGCGCGGCCTCGTTCCAGGAGGCCTGCAGCACTTCCTGCGCGTCGTGCGGCAGATCCTCGAGGATCTCCGTGTAGTCTTCGAGATGAATGGCCATGGCGTGGTGGAGTGCGCCGCGCAGCGGTGCACTGCGCCGTCAGAAGTAGGTTGTCACGGCCGAATCCAGCGCATCGCGCATGTCGGGGTCGTCCGTGATCGGCCGCACCAGCGCAACCCGGCAGGCAGCCAGCGGCGGTACGCCCTTCGCGATTAGAGAGCCCGCATAGATCAGCATCCGGGTCGACAGACCCTCGTCGAGACCGTGTCCCTTCAGGTTGCGGGCGCGTTCGCCGATGTGCACCAGGTTCTTAGCGGTCTCGATATCGACCCCGGATTCATGCGCGACGATCTCCGCCTCGATGTCGTGTTCCGGATAGTTGAAGTCCAGGGCACCAAAGCGCTGCTTGGTGGACTGCTTCAGGTCCTTCATCAGTGACTGGTAGCCCGGGTTGTACGAGATCACGATCTGGAAGTCCGGATGAGCCTCGATCAGTTCACCCTTTTTCTCCAGTGGCAGCACCCTGCGGGCGTCGGTCAGCGGATGGATCACCACCGTGGTGTCCTGGCGCGCCTCGACCACCTCGTCGAGATAGCAGATCGCGCCATGACGTGCCGCCACGGCGAGGGGGCCGTCCTGCCAGCGGGTACCGCTGGCGTCGAGCAGGTAGCGGCCGACCAGGTCGGAGGCTGTCATATCCTCGTTGCAGGCGACCGTGATCAGGGGTTTGCCCAGACGCCAGGCCATGTATTCGACAAAACGCGTCTTGCCGCAACCGGTCGGCCCCTTGAGCATCATCGGCATGCGTACGGAATAGGCCGCCTCGTAGAGTTCGACCTCGTCAGCCACCGGGTGGTAGTAGGGCTCCTCCTTCACCACGTAAGGCGCGAGCAGGTCGGATGCCGCGGTCGTGTTGGCCGCAGGGCGGGAGCCTGCCGCCGGACGTGCTGCGCCCTGCGAGTAGGATTGACGGCGGGGTGCGTAGGTTCGCATGAAGGGGTCGCTGGACATGTCGGGTCACCTGCTCAGTTGCATTCAGTCCGGCCAAACGCGTTCGGGGAACAGTGCGGTGCCGCTCTCGCGAACCTCGTTCGCCGTTGCGGGCTTTTCGGTGGCGGCTGCCGGAGTCTCCTTCCGGGCGCGCGTGGGTGCCTTGCGCGTTTCGGCAGCCGCCTTTGCGGCCGGCTTGCGGTCGGCTCCTGCGGGCTTCTTCGGCGTGGCGGGCGCCTTGCCAGACGCCTTTTCGGTTTCGGCGGCAGGCCGGG
>PULL01000025.1 GCA_003550945.1 Thioalkalivibrio sp.
CATCGAATTCGCCGACGCCCCGCGAAAATTCTGGGGCTGGAACGGCGACACGTTCTGACCCCAGGGGTCTTCGCCGATGCATGCGTCGGCCCCACTCCAGTGACCTCTCAGGAACGGAAACCATGCGCACCTCGCAATTCCCGCTCAACACCCTGAAGGAGACCCCGGCCGAGGCCGAGGTCGTCAGCCACCAACTGCTGCTGCGTGCCGGCTACATCCGTCGGCTGGCCTCCGGGCTCTACACCTGGCTGCCGATCGGGCTGCGGGTGCTGCGCCGGGTCGAGCAGATCGTACGCGAGGAGATGGACCGGTCGGGCGCGCTGGAACTGCTGATGCCGGCGGTGCAGCCGGCCGAGCTGTGGCAGGAATCGGGCCGCTGGGAACAATACGGCGCGGAGCTCCTGCGGCTGCAGGACCGGCACCAGCGCGACTTCTGCTTCGGCCCCACCCACGAGGAAGTGATCACCGACCTGGTCCGGCGCGAAATCCGCAGCTACAAGCAGTTGCCGGTGAACTACTACCAGATCCAGACCAAGTTCCGCGACGAGCGCCGGCCGCGCTTCGGCATCATGCGCGCGCGGGAATTCCTGATGAAGGACGCCTATTCGTTCCACCTGGAGCCGGACAGCCTGCAGCAGACCTACGAGGCCATGCACGCGGCCTACACCCGCATCTTCGAGCGCTGCGGGCTAGAGTTCCGTGCGGTCGAGGCCGACACCGGCTCGATCGGCGGCAGCGCGTCGCACGAATTCCACGTGCTCGCGGACTCCGGCGAGGACAGCATCGCCTTCTCCGCAGGCGGGTACGCGGCCAACGTCGAACTCGCGCCCGCGCCTGCGCCCGACGCCGCGCCGCCAGCGCAGCAGACACTCGAGAAAGTCGCGACCCCGGGTGTGCACAGCATCGAAGCCGTCAGCGAATTTCTGGGCGTTTCGCCCGAGCGCACCGTGAAGACCCTCGTGCTCGCCGCCAGCACGGAGATCGACGCCCCGCTGGTCGCGGTGCTGCTGCGCGGCGACCACGAGCTCAACGCAGTGAAGGCCGAAAAACATCCCTGGATCGCCACGCCCCTGCGCATGGCCGCAGACGCCGAGATCCGCGCGGCCGTCGGCGCCGGCACTGGGTCGCTCGGCCCGCTGCACTGTCCGCTGCCGCTGCTCGCCGACCAGGCCGTGGCCGGGCTCGCCGACTTCGTCGCGGGGGCGAACGAGGACGGCCATCACCTCACCGGGATCAACTGGGAACGCGATCTGCCGCTGCCCGAGACCGCCGACCTGCGCAACATCACCGCCGGCGAACCCGCGCCCGACGGCTCCGGCCCGATCGAGATCCGCCGCGGCATCGAGGTCGGCCACATTTTCCAGCTGGGCGAAAAGTACAGCCAGGCATTGAACGCGACCGTACTGGACGAGGCCGGCCGTGAACGCGTGATGACCATGGGCTGCTACGGCATCGGCGTCTCGCGCGTGGTGGCGGCGGCGATCGAGCAGAACCACGACGAGCGCGGCATCCGCTGGCCGCAGGCGCTGGCGCCCTTCGACGTCGCCTTATGCCCGATCGGCGCAAAGAAATCCCAGCGCGTGCGCGAGGCCGCGGCCGCGTTGCACGACGAACTCGAGTCCGCCGGCTTCTCCGTGCTGCTGGACGACCGCGACATCCGCCCGGGCGTGATGTTTGCCGACATGGAACTGATCGGCCTGCCGCAACGACTGGTGATCGGCGAGCGCGCGCTCGACGAGGGTCAGGTCGAGTACCAGGGCCGCACCGACGCCGAGGCGCGCCGGGTCGAACGCTCCGGCATCGTGGAATTCCTCAAGCAGCACGCGCAGTCTGACTGAAGGCCGGCAGCCGGGGATCCGCTGCCGACCCTACCCCCACGCTTTCGACAACCGACGCGCCCGGTTTCAGCGCGTGGCAAATTCCCCTGGCAGCGGGTCCGGCAGTGGCTCGGGAGAGCAATCCAACGCATCGACCCTTGCCGCACTCGGGCCCACCCGCAGCCAGGCGCGCAACTCCGCAAGCGCCGCCGGCGGACCCACCGCCAGCACCTCGACACTGCCGTCGGCAAGATTGCGGGCGTAGCCCGTCAGACCCAGGGACCGGGCCTGCCGTTGCGTCGAGGCGCGGAAGAAGACCCCCTGCACCCGTCCGGTTACCCTGCAGCGCAGGGCCTCGGTACCATGGTCGCTGTTGCTCATGCTGACTCCCGGAGAAGACGATGGCCGAATCACCCCGTATTTACCACAACCCGCGTTGCAGCAAGTCCCGCGCCACACTGGCACTGCTGCGCGAACAGGGGATCGAGCCGGAAATCGTGGAATATCTGAAGACGCCGCCGGACCGGGCCACGCTCGAGGCCCTGATCGCGATGCTGGGCATCGGGCCTCGGGACCTGCTCCGCACCGGCGAGGCCGAATACCGTGAATTGGGTTTGGCCGACCCCGACCTGCCGGACGAACGCATCGTGCAGGCGATGGTCGATCACCCGAAGCTGATCGAGCGCCCCATCGTCGTACAGGCCGGAAAAGCCCGGATCGGCCGCCCGCCCGAACGCGTACTGGAGATTCTGTAGATGACCGAGGTCCTTGTACTGTATTACAGCCGCTATGGCGCCACCGCGCAGCTCGCCCGCCACATCGCCACCGGCGTCGAGAAATCTGGGGCGACCGCCCGGGTGCGCACCGTGCCGCCCGTGACCACGAACCTCGGCGAGACGGCGCAGGCGGTGCCCGAACAGGGTCCGCCCTACGCAACCACCCGCGACCTCGAGGAAACGCACGGCCTGATCCTTGGCTCACCGACGCGCTTCGGCAACATGGCGGCGCCCATGAAGTATTTCCTGGACGGCACCAGCGGCCTCTGGGCCAGCGGCGGTCTGGTCGACCGTCCCTTCGCCGTCTTCACCAGCACCGCGACGATGCACGGCGGGCAGGAAACCACGCTGCTCAGCATGGCACTGCCGCTGATCCACCAGGGCATGCTCTGGGTCGGGGTGCCGTACACCGTGCCCGAGCTCACCAACACCTCCAGCGGCGGCTCTCCCTACGGCGCCTCGCACGTCGCCGGGCCCGACGGCAAGCGCGAGATCACCCGCGACGAACGGCGCATCGCCGAGGCGCTGGGCGAGCGGGTTGGCCGCGTGGCTGCGCGGCTGCGGCAGGAACCGGCCGCTTGAACCCCAAGGCCACCGGGCGCTGGCTGACCCTGATCGGCTATTTCGGGTTGTTTTTCCTGATCCTGATCTGGACCAGCCTGATCGACCCACCCCAGCACCTGCCGCGTTCGCTGGTGCTGCTGATCCTGCTGCTGCCGTTGCTCGCGCCGCTGCGCGGGCTGCTGCACGGCCGCGTCCGGACGCACGCCTGGACCAGCCTGCTCGCGCTGTTTTACGTGACGGTCGGAATCGCACTGGCCGCGGTGGAATCCGACCGCGTGTACGGGCTCGCGATGCTGACCCTCGCGCTGCTTCTGTTCGGTGGCAGCCTGCTCTATGTGCGGGCCGCACGCACGAAGCCGCCTCTCTCCCACGTACAGGACAAATCCGCCGGAAGCTGAATTTCTGCGCGAACGCTCATGGTGCGCGCCCGCCAACCGTAACGATCGGGAACAAGCCACGGAAGGTACGGAAAAGGTCAAGGGGCGCTCTTGGCCACGGATGGACACGGATGGACACGGATGTTTTTTGATCGAAACCCTATCCGTGTGCATCCGTGGACCGACTTTTTGTCGTTCGGGGTAGCCCGCCGGGTCATGATCGTTAGTCTTGTTTCCGTGTTTATCCGTGTCCATCCGTGGCTGTTCTCTTCCC
>PULL01000054.1 GCA_003550945.1 Thioalkalivibrio sp.
AGGTTGCGGTCGCTGAAAGTCAGCGCCTCACCGGACTGGCTGGCCACCAGCATGCGCGCGTCGTCCTCGAACTCCTCGATTGCAATGCGCAGATGCGATCCGGGCTCGTCCAGCCGGAACACGTAGCGCGGCCGCATGTCGATGAACGGCGACACGTGAAAGCGTTTCGGTGTCTCGCCGAGTACCGGCCAGGCCGGGTCGTCCGCCTGGGCCGGGAGCAGATAGTGGTGGTGTTCGCCAAAGGTGTTGCGGACCTCGAGGAGCACCGCGAGCGGTCGGCCGTCGCGGTGTTCGCAGTACCAGACACTCAGGGGGTTGAAGGCATAGCCGAGAATGCGCGGCATCGCCAGCAGCCGGATGCGCCCGCCTTCGAGATCGATTCCCTGCTCGGCGAGCCGCGCCTCGACCCAGGGCCGCCAGGGCGAGCCGTCGCGCCGGCCGTGATCGCGGGTGCGCAGGCTGAACAGGTTGAACCGGTTCAGTGAGAACCAGCGCGACGTCCCGGCCACGGTCTCCAGCCGGTCGATGTCGAACAGCGCGCTGTAGACCCGGTAGCGAAAGCGGTAGGCGACCGGGAAGAAGCGCTGGTGCATCACCTGGCAGGCATAGAGGCGGGCATCGCTCATCAGGCGGCCGCCGCGGTTTCCGGGGCCGGTTCGGGAAGGGGTGGCATCCGCCCGGCGGCGGTTTCCCAGGGCGGCACGCAGCCGAGCCGGGCCGCGACCTCGACTGCCGAGCGCATGCCGTCCTCGTGGAAGCCGAACCCGGTCCAGGCCCCGGCGATGTAGATGCCGTTCTGGCCCTGGAGGCCCGGGAGCCGGGTCTGGGCTTCCACTGCGGCGGTGTCCATCACCGGGTGCCGCCAGTGGTATTCGCCCAGCACCGTGGTCGGGTGCGGCTCCCGCCAGGGGTTCAGGCTGATGATGTAGTGCTCGCGCCGGTTGAGGCGGTGCAGGCTGTTCATGTAGTAGGACACGGACACGCTGCGTTCGTCCACGCCCTGCTCACGGGTCAGGTAGTTCCACGACGACCACACCTTGCGCGACGCCGGCAGCAGCCGGGTGTCCGTGTGCAGCAGTGCGCGGTTCGGCTGGAACCGGCAGGCGCCCAGGACGGCCGCCTGCGTCAGCGTCGGGTTCGCGAGCATCCGCAGCGCGTCGTCGGCGTGGCAGGCGAACACCACCGCGTCAAAGGTTTCGGCGTCCGTCGCGGTGGTCACGCGCCACTGCGTGCCGACCCGGCTGACCTGCTCGACGCCGGCGTGGCGCACGGTGCCCGGCGCCAGGCGCTCCGCCAGGCGCTGCACGTACACGCGGCTGCCGCCGACGACGGTGCGCCACTGCGGGCGTCCTTCGATGTCGAGCAGGCCGTGGTTGCGGAAGAACTCCAGGAAACCGCGTACCGGGAACTGGCGCATGGTCGCCGAGGGGCAGGACCAGATGGCCGCGGCCATCGGCAGCAGGTAGTCCTCGGTGAAGCCGCGGCCGAAACGGTGCACCTGCAGGAACTCGCCCAGCGTGATGTCGGCAAGCCCGTTCTCCGCCAGCAGCCGCTTGCCCAGCCGGTTGAACCGGAGGATGTCCGCGGTCATGCGCAGGAACCGCGGGCGCAGGAGGTTGCGCCGCTGTGCGAACAGGGTGTTCAGGTCGGTGCCCGAGTATTCGATGCCCCGGGGCTGCAGCGAATAGGCGAAGGACATGTCGGTCGGCTGCGTCGGCACGTCGAGCTCGGCGAACAGCCGGCTGAGCAGCGGATAGTTGCGTTCGTTGTACACGACGAACCCGGTGTCGATGCGCACCGGACCCTGTGCATCCGCGACCTCGACCGTGTGCGCGTGGCCGCCCAGAACCGTTTCCTTTTCAAACAGTCTGACGTCGTGGCGCTGCTGGAGCAGCCACGTCGCCGCGAGTCCGGAGACGCCGCCACCGACGATCGCGATCCGCTGCCGATTCATAACCTTGCTCCGAGTGCTGGGTGTCTGGAAATATTTATACACGACTTGTACAATCCTTGTAAATGCCGCCGAGGAGATTCGCCATGCCCCGATTCGCCGCCCTGATCCTGGCCGCCGCCGCGTTCGTCCCGGGGGCCGCGCTGGCCGCGACCTGTCCGAGCAGTCTGGACTTCGAGCTGCGGCCGCTCACCGAGCCCGAGCCCGTGCGGCTGTGCGACGTGCACCGTGACCAGGTGCTGCTCGTCGTGAACACCGCCAGCAAGTGCGGTTTCGTCGGCCAGTTCGAGGGGCTGGAGCGCCTCGACGCGGAATTCCAGGATCGCGGCTTCCGGGTGATCGGCTTTCCCTCCGGCGATTTCCTCAACCAGGAATACGCGGACGAGGAGCAGATCGCCGATTTCTGCCGCTCGAACTACGGCGTCCAGTTTCCGATGTACGAGAAGGTCAACGCGTCCCGCCGCAACGCCGCGCCGGGCACGCTCTATTACTATCTCGGCAACGCCGCCGGTGAGTTCCCGCGCTGGAATTTCCACAAGTATCTGATCGGCCGAGACGGCGAGGTGCTGGCGTCCTTCGGCACCCGGGTGCGTCCCGAGGACCCGAGCATCCGGGCGGCGATCGAGGCCGCGCTCTGATGCCAGCCTGGCCGGAAGAGGTCGCGAGCGCGCTCGAGCGGCACGAGGTGGTCGCGATCACCTCGGGGCTGACCGACCTGCGCGAGGCGGAGGCACTGCTGGAGCAGCGCCTGCCGGGGCGCTGGCTGCGCATCGAGTGGGGCATGGGTTCGGCGGCCAACCGCGCGCGCTTTCACGAAGTGCAGCAGGCCTCGAATTTCCCCATGCTCCCGATGTTCATCGGCCGCGACGGCGTGATCGGCGGCCTGCCGGAACTGCGCCGCCACCTGGACTCCCCCGGCGCCCCGACCGCCGCCGTTTCCGCGGCCCGCTCGGACGACCCGATGCCCCTGCTGCAGGCGCTGGGCTACGGAGGGCTGATTCCATTCGCCTTCTTCGGGGTCGCCGCGTGGTTCGGCGCAGGCGACTGGCAGGGCTTTGCGCTGCACGCGCTTGCGGTCTACGCGGCGGTGATCCTGTCGTTTCTGGGCGCGATCCACTGGGGCCTGTCGCTGCTCGACCGTGACCACCGGGTACTCGGTCTGCCCGCGCCGGCCTGGGCGGTGCTGCCGTCCATCGTGGCCTGGGCGGCCCTGCTGCTGCCGAAGACGGCTGGACTGATCGTGCTACTCCTGCTGTTTCCAGTGGTGCTGTGGGTGGACCGCGCAAGCCTGCGCGCGCTGCCGCTGCCGCCGGGTTACCTCACCCTGCGTGGATATTTGACGCTGGGTGCCGTGCTTTTCCTACTATCTGGCACCGTTGCCAGTCTGACCCTTCAGTGACGGCGCCCGCCGCCCCGCTGCCAACAACCGAGGAGGTTGTGATGACCGCCGTGACCCGACCGATCAAGATGAACCAGGACCCGGCCGAAGACGCCCAGGCACCGCTGGCCAGCGTGGAGACGATGGCCTCGCACTACCAGCAGATCCTCACCGGACTCGGCGAGGACGTCGGGCGCGAAGGCCTGGTCGATACCCCGACCCGCGCGGTGAAGGCCCTGAAGTACCTGACCCGCGGCTACTCGCTGGATCTGCAGGACATCGTGAACAACGCGCTGTTCGCGTCCGAGAACGACGAGATGGTCCTGCTCAAGGACATCGAGCTCTATTCGCTGTGCGAGCACCACGTGCTGCCGGTGATCGGCAAGGCGCACGTTGCCTACCTGCCCAACGGGCGGGTGATCGGGCTGTCGAAAATCGCCCGCATCGTCGACATGTTCGCCGCCCGCCTGCAGAT
>PULL01000099.1 GCA_003550945.1 Thioalkalivibrio sp.
CAGATGTCCACCGAGCGTTGCGAGTTCAACGCCCCGAGGCTGAGCCCCTGGAGGTAGAGGCGTGGCCGCTGGTCGCTGGGCAGTTCGGTCCAGTGCTGATAAACCGCCTGGAACAGCTCCCGCGCGGTCTCCGCCCCGTATTCCGGCTGGGCCAGCAGCGACAGCCAGCTGGGCAGGTAGGAATACTGCACGGCCACGCTGGCGATATCGCCGCGATGCAGGTATTCGACGCTGTTGATCGCGCCCGGGTCCACCCAGCCCGTGCCCGTCGGCGTGATGATGACCAGTACCGATCGCTCGAATGCGCCGGTGCGCTTCATCTCCGCCAAGGCCAGCGACACGCGTTCCTCGATGCTTTCGGCCGAGTTCAGACCCACGTACACGCGAACCGGCTGCAGCGCCGGCTGCGCAAAAAAGTCCTCAAGATCCTGCTGACTGGGGCCGAGGGCAACGAACCGGCGGCCCTGGCGGCCGAGTTCGTCCCAGTCCACCAGCGACGCGTCGCTGCCGATCATCCCCTCGTTTTCGGGCGGCGCCATTTCCGGCTCGATCAACGCATCCAGCTGCTGGAAAGAGACCTCGAAAGTCTGGAATACCGCGCGGGTCACCAGGCCATCGATCAGTGCCCAGAAAAGAAGGAGCGCCACCAGTACGCCGAGAACGTTCGCGACCCGTCGCGGGACGACATGCCCCGATTTTCGGGCGACCCAGCGCTCGATGATCCGGAACAGCCGCGCCAGCGCGAGGAGCAGCGCGAACAGCAAGAGGGCCGCCGCGCCCAGCCCGAACAGGTGGATGCCCTCCAATGGCTCCATGCCCATCAGCACCCGCACCGAGTCCTGCCAGGTCGAGGCATGCAGCAGGAAAGCCACCACGAATCCCAGGCTCAGCGCGGCGAGAGGCCACTTCAGAATACGCTGCACCCGTTCGCGTGGAACCGGGAGTTCCAGGTACCCCCAAAGCCAACGCAGGAACACCCCGACCCCGTACCCGGCGGCCAGTGCGACACCCGAGAGCACGGCCTGAAGCAGGAAGGGCCGTGGAATCAGGCTGGGCGTCAGCGATACCGCGAAGAACAGCGCACCGAACACCAGCCCGGTGGCCGAGAGGGAACGCCACTGACGCTTGATGATCTCCGCGACGCGCATGCGCTAGATTGTGCCTGCAGTCTCCGGCCGGCGCGAAACCGGGAAGTGCCGGGTACGCGACCGCATCAGTCGCGGAACGTGTACTGCTTCTCGAGATCCTCGTGGATCTCCCAGGTGCAGGACATCCCGCGCGGGAACGTGATCAGGTCGCCGCGTTCGAAGGTATGCGGCGTGCCACCATCCGGCGTTACCGTGACGCTTCCCTTCAGCAGGTAGCAGACCTCGGTGCGATCGTACGTCCACTGGAACTTCGACGCCTCCTTGCGCCAGTACGGCCAGCCCGGCACGCCGAGCACGTCCAGCTTCGCGGGCGACGGGTTTCGTTCAAAAAAGATTTCCGGCTCGCTCATCTCTCCTCCGGGCTCCATGGTTGGATCACATGTTGCCCTGCCGGGTTGGCGACGCCAACCCTCTGTCGGCGCCAGTTGCAGGAATGGGCAGGCCAGTCAGCCGACCAAGCCGGATATCGGGAAGCCGGGATCCGGTCGCGGACAGTCCAGCGCGACAGAGGCGAGGCGATTTCCCGGAAACGGTCTAGACTTTCTGAGAAACCGGGTCCACAAGGCGCGCCTGACGGTGCGCGAAAGAAGTCGGTGTCCCCCAACGGCTGCAGGCGCGGACGGCCACCGGCACATAACCAAGACGCAAGCCCGGCGGGTGAAGGAGGAGACACCATGAGCAACGGCATGGTGGACGTGACCGTCCACATCGACGAGACCCTCGACTCATTGCTGCGCGGGCAGATTGCGGACAAGCTGCGCATGATCCGAGGCATCGCCAGCGCTTCGATTCGGGACAAGACACCCCACCTGATGGTCGTGGAGTTCGACCCCGAACAGCTCTGTACCCGCGACATTCTCGACGCGGTCACGCGCAACGGCGTGCGCGCGGAGCTGATCGGCCTCTGACCAACGCGGGGCCGGACCAACACAAGCTGACGCTCTCGACCAACGCGAACAGCTTGGCCCGAACCCGACGGAACCCGAAGGACCTCTGAAGATTACGCTCGAGGCCCTTCAGGCATCCATCGACGGATGCGGGTGACGACCCGCTAGAATGCCCCGATGGACGGAATGGCCGAACTGGGGACCTTTTCCGCGCTGATGGCCGGCATCAGCCTGAGCGCGGCGGCGGGGCTGCGCGTGTTTCTCCCGGTGCTGGCGTTGGGACTCGCCTCGCGCCTCGGCCTGCTGGAACTGGGCGAGCAGTTCGCGTGGCTGGCCTCCGACCCGGTCCTGATGGTGGTGGGCATCGCGGCCCTGCTGGAGGCCGGCGCGTATTACATCCCCGTCGTCGATAACCTGCTGGACACGCTGACCACACCGGCGGCTGTTGGTGGCGGCACCGTGATCGTCGCTTCCCTGCTGCCGGAGATGAACGCCCTGCTGCAGTGGGGTACGGCGGCTCTGCTGGGGGGCGGTGCAGCTGGCATCGTGCAGGGTACGACCGTGCTGGCTCGCGGTGTGTCCACGACCTCGACGGGCGGTCTGGCCAATCCCCTGATCGCCACCTCCGAGACCGGCGGCAGCCTGATCACGATTCTGCTTGCGCTGCTAATGCCGCTGGTCTTCGGCATTCTTGTGATCCTGGCCCTGGCCTGGCTGCTGATTCGCCTGATCCGGCTGCTACGCCGCCGGCATACGGAAGCGGCCCCGGACACCTGAGCCGAAGCGCGGGCCAGTCTCATTGGCCCGGCCCCGGCCGCCCAGCGGTTCTGTACCATATCCCGAGTGACGCGCCTGCATGGAGACCCGGTTGCCGCCATGCCGAACCACCCACCCCTCTACCGCCGCCGTTCGGTCCTGTGGCTGCTGGCTGGACTGGCGTCGCTGGTGCTGGCCTGGTTCGCGGGCAGCCATTGGCTGCTGAACAGCGCGTGGCTCCCAGAGCGTCTGTCCCAACTGGAGGGGATCGAGATCAGCTGGGAGAACGGTCGCAGCACGTACCCCGGTCGCTGGGAGGTCGAGAATTTTCATCTGGCCAGGGAAGACCGAGAACTCGCGCTCTCCGTCGGCGCAGAGCGCGCGACGCTGACGCTCTCGCTGCATGCGCTGCTCCGTGGCGAGTTGCGGATCCGCTCACTGGATGCCCGCGGAATCCGGCGTCTGACCCTGAACGATCTTGTCCTGGAGGGTGCAGGTGCGCTGCGACTGACGGACAGCGTGTTCACGGCCCGGCAACTGGAGATCTCCAACCTCGAGCTGCATCTGGAAAGCGGCCGGCTTCGGCGCGATACCGATGGCGTGACCCTGGTGCGCGACATCGGTCTTGCAGCCCAGGCTTCGCTGGTTCGCATCGCCCCCACGGAGATCGACGCCGAGGCGCTGGAGGCGTTGTCTGGCAGCTTGCAGATGGATGCCCACGCCGACGCCTGGGATGTTTTCACGCCCTACCTCGAACCCCTGCCCTGGCTCACGGTGTCCGGCCATGGCCGGCTGCAGGGGGATCTGACGATGGCTCGCGGTGTACTCCTGCCGGGCAGCGAGCTGCGCCTGGACTCACCCGAACTGCGCGTGGAAGTCGATGAGTCCCGGCTGCGCGAGGATCTCCGGCAGGAACGTGATCCCGCCACGCACCGGGCGACCGGAACCACACACCGCGCACAAGGCGACGGCGCGGTGCTCGTTGCGGTCACGCGCGAACATCCGGAGTGGCTGACGTTCATCACGCGGCTGCGCGATGTATCCCTGGCCGACACCGAACCCTATGCGCACCGGGCTGAACTGACGCTCAGCACGGAGATGGAGAACCGGCGTCTGGACCAGCTGGAAGCACCCGCTCGAACCTCGCTGACACTTCGGGGCGAAGTGGTCCGCCTGGACATGATCGATCCGTATCTGACGCATCTGTTCGATGGCCGGGGCATCCAGCTGCGCGGAGCGGGGAAACTCAAGGCAGAGCTGGAGGCTCTGGGCCGGCGCCCCAACCAGGCCCGGCTGGAGATCAGCGCGCCGCAAATGCGGGTCATGGCCCTCGGTTACGACGCGCGCGGCGGAGGCACGCTGCACGCCGGGCTGGAAAACGACGTGGTCTCGCTGGACGTGCTGCTGGACGGCGCCACCCTGCATCACCAGGCGCGCCAGCTGCTTGCGGACGCTGACCTGCGGCTGACCGCGATGGGCCCGCTGGATCCGAAACCTGCGATCGCCGGAGCCCGCGGAGAGATCGCCTGGCAATCGGCCCATTTGCCCGACATCGCCGTGCTGCAACCCTACCTGGAGCCCTTCCTCGCCGATCCGGCGCCGCTGAGGCTGCTGGGTGGCAGCGCTCGCAGCGAGGGGCAACTGTCGGTGGTCGACCAGCGCGTGCGCGGATCCATCTCTTTATCCGGCCAGAAGCTGCGCACCGAGCTGCGCGGGCACTCCGTCGAAAACGCCGTTCAGTTGTCGCTGGAGCTCAACGAGGCCACGCTGGATGGCACGTGGCTGGACCTGTCTGGCAGCCGGCTGCGCTGGCAGGCCCGGGGCGACGCACCGGAAGCCCAGCGCCTGGAAAGCGACCTGTTGCTGCGCCAAACGGTTCTGCAACGCCGCGAAGGCACGCGCACCGGCCAATTCGCGCTGGAGGGCCGCATCCAGCAGCTCGGGTTTCTGAACACCTTCCTGCCGGATGCGCACGGGCTGGCGCTGAAGGGGAACGGGATGCTTGATCTCGAGGGTGGGTTCGAGAACGACCGCATCCTGCCGGGAACGCAGCTCCGGATCGCTGCCGAACAGCTAAGAGTGGGTTTTCTCGACCACCTGGCTTCCGGCCGCGGCGAACTGAGCGCGCGGCTGGACACCCCTGAACAGGCCCATCTCGCGCTGAAGATTCCGCTGTACAGCCTGCAGCGCCAGGACGACGACCGGCCGCAGCTGCAGGGTCGCGATCTCGTCGTCACGACCCGGACCGGGCAGTTTTCCCAGGTACTTGCGGCACCGGAAGCGCGGCATTTCACCACGCGCATCTCCCTACCGGATACCGAGGTGCCCGATTTTGCTCGCTACAACGACTATCTGCCTGGAGATGCTGGCGTCACGCTGCTGGGTGGCAGGGCCCGGATGGCCAGCGAGTTCGAACTGACGGCTCTGGCGGCCCGGGGGGCGGTGAATCTGCAAGCGTCTGGCGTCGAGCTGGCGTTGCTGGACCAGCTCCTTCGCGGCGACCTGCACCTCGACCTGCGACTCGAGGACGGCGACCTCGCGACGCGGCGTTTCAACGCGGCACATTCGTTCCTGCGTCTGGATCGAATACAGCGACAGAACGGCGAACAACCGGGTGATGCCGACTGGTGGGTGCAACTGGACTTCGACGACGCCCGGCTGCGCTGGACGGACCGGGTCGACCTCACAAGCCGGTTGACACTGACCATGCGCGATACGGGCCTGCTGGCGCGATTGTTTCTCGCGCGTGCGCGTGACCGCGAATGGCTGGGCCGACTGCTGGATGTACGCGACATCGAAGGTCGCGCGGAACTCGATCTGAACGACACCCGGATCCGGCTCGGCGACGTCGATCTTCGCGGAGAAAACCTCACGGTGCTCGCCGACCTCACGCTCGCGGATGGCGTATCGAACGGCGCGCTCTACGCCCGGCTCGGCGCCCTGGCGCTCGGCGTCGAACTGACTGACAGCGAGCCCGTGCTGCGGATCGTACGCCCGCGCCGCTGGTTCGACGCGTGGCGCGCGGAGCAGCCAACCATCCCCTAAACCCAAGCCGGCGGGGTCGGACCAAGTCAAGCTATTGTTTCACTGGAGATTACAGGTTTTTCTCGCCCCGATTCGACTCTTACACCGGCATTTTTGGGCCAAAAATGGCCGTAAGGATGTCACCTACGCCAAGACCAGCCCCCACGCGCATGGCCGCAGCCCTTGCGCCCTGGTTTTGTGGTGAAAAGTACAGCCCAAGGCCCAGGAACGCCGCCATTCGAACTGCTTTACAGATAAGAATCGATATTTGCCTGGTCCGATCCAACACCTCGTCACCAGTACTGAAGTTTGGTTGGCCGCAGCCGATAACGTTGCAGGGTTGCGCTGCGTATAATGCGGCAGCGCGGGCACCCGCGAACCGTTTGAAAATTGAATCGCTCACCGAAAGGGGATGCCGAATGTTCGGTTTCTGGAAAAAGAAGGCTTCGACCGCCCCGATCGGCAGTGCGCCGGTGCAGGGAGCATCGGCAGCCCAGACCGAAAAGCCGAGGCCGGTGCATCGTGCACAGGCGATGCCTTCTCTCCCCTTGGACGGTGCACCTTCCGATGGGACCTTACGGGAAACGGATCTGGCCGCCCTGTACAACCTCGGAACGGTCAACGTGCTCGAGCCCGAGGCAGTGCTCTTTCGGGCCGAAGACCCGGCTGGCAAAGTTCATATGCTCGTGAAGGGTGAGGTCGCGCTGCGCGATGGCGCGGGCAGTACCCTGGCCCGAGCCACCTCCGGCAATTGGATCGGCCATCTGAATGGCCCGGAATCCAGGGGCCATGCCTGCTCGGCCGTTGCACTGACCTCGGCCTCGGTTCTCTCGCTGGACCAATCAACCTATGAGGGTCTCGATCACGAACTCAAGCTGAGGGTGTTGACCCAGATACAGGCCCGGCAGCAGGCGCTGACGCTTGCGCTGACGGAGCGCAACAAGGAACTCCACGAACGGGCACGGGCACTCGAAGAAGCCCTCTACCGTTCCCGCCCGACCACGGATTCGGATCTGTCCAGGACCGACACGGTCCGCCAAATCATCCAGAAAGTGCCTCGGTTGCCGGTATCCACCACCACCCTGCTTGGCAAGCTATTCGACGAAGACAGCACCAACGCCGAGATCGTCGAACTGGTGAAGTCGGATCCCTCGCTGACCAGTACGCTGCTGCGGGCCATCAATTCACCGCTGTACGGGCTTCAGCACCAGATCACCCATGTCAATCATGCGGTGACGCTGCTGGGCTTTGAAGGCGTGCACCAACTGGTGCTGGCGGAAAGCATGCGCAAGAGCCTGCCGGAGACGCCCGAATTCGAGGAGACCCACCGGCGCGCACTGGAGACGTCGCAACTCGCGTTCGCCGCGGCCCAGGCTACCGGCGTCAGCCATCCGGCCGAAGTGGCCACCATCGGTTTGCTGCACGAAATCGGCACCGTTGTGCTCGAATTACTCAAGACAGAGAACCCCCACCTCGATGTGGTTCTGGCAACAGTGAACTCGGCTGGAATGGGAGCCGAACTCCTGCGTTCCTGGAATCTGCCGGAACAGCTATGCCGGAGCATCGAACTCCAGCATTACCCTGGGTTCGCACCTCCGGCACAGGTGCCGGAAAACGTGCTCAAAAACGTAACGCTGCTGTATCTGGGCAAGCGCATGCGCGAACACCTTCACTCCGCCGGCACAGACATCGCCGCATGGCCGTTCGCCGAGGACTACCTGGGTACACTGGGAATTACCGAAGCCGACGAATGGAATTTCTTCCGCCAGAAGGTTCGGCCGGCACTCATGGGTCGCCTGAAGGCCCTGCCGAAGTCCCTCGCGGAGGCCCTGTCCAGCTGAGGGCCAGGACCACGCGTTCAACGTGTTCCTGAGTTTGCAGGCCGCGCGGACCCGCGATCATCCGTTTGGCGTTCGCGCAAGTCACTCCGTGGTCACCGAGTCCTCTTCGGTGTTCAGCGCGGTGTCGAGGGTGTGCCAGGACAGCGTCGCGCACTTGACCCGCATCGGGTACTCGTGGACACCCGCCAGCACGCCGAGGTTGCCGAGCGCTGCAGGGTCAGTGCGCGGGTGGGCGCTGGTCAGAAGGTCGTGCATGTCGGCGAACAGGCGCTCCGCTTCCTCGACCGTCTTCCCCTTCACCGCCTCGGTGAGCATCGAGGCGGACGCCATCGAGATCGCGCAGCCGACACCGACGAAGCTGACATCCTCGACCCGCCGGTCCGAAACCTTCACGAACAGGCGCAACTGGTCGCCGCAGAGCGGGTTGTGGCCATCCACCGCACGGGTCGCGTCGGGCATTTCGCGGAAGTTCCGCGGGTGGCGCTTGTGGTCCAGGATCAGCTCCTGGTAGAGGTCGCTCATCTCATTCATGCCAGCAACTCCCTTGCGTAACGCAGGGCATCCGCGAGGCGGTCGATTTCCTCGAAGGTGTTGTAGAAGGCCATCGAAGCGCGCGAGGTCGCGGGCACACGAAAGTAGGTCATCACCGGCATCGCGCAGTGGTGGCCCGCGCGAACCGCAAGGCCCCGATGGTCGAGGATGGTGCCCATGTCGTGCGGGTGCACGTCGTCCATCACGAAGGATACCAGCGCGACCTTGTCCCGAGCCTGGCCGATGATGCGCAGGCCCGGGACTTCCTCCAGGCTCTGCGTGGCGTGATCGAGCAGACGGGCCTCGTGGGCCATCGCGGCCTCCCAGTCCAGACCCTCGAGGTACTCGATTGCGCGCCCCAGACCGATCGCGCCGGCGATGTCCGGGGTACCCGCCTCGAACCGGTGCGGCAATCCCGCGAAGGTGGTTTTCTCGAAGCTCACGGTCCGGATCATTTCGCCGCCGCCCTGGTAGGGCGGCATCGCTTCCAGCATGCTCTCCCGGCCGTAGAGCACGCCAATTCCGGTGGGGCCGAAGAGCTTGTGCCCGGAGAATGCGTAGAAGTCGCAGTCCAGCGCCTGCACATCCACCCGCAGGTGCGGCACCGCCTGCGCACCGTCCAGCAGCACCGGTACCTCGTGCTCACGCGCTACCGAAACAATGTCCGTTATAGGGTTGATTGTACCGAGTGCATTCGAGGCGTGCGTAACAGCCAAAAGCCGTGTACGGGTGCTGAAGAGCCCGGGCAGCGCATCGAGGTCGAGTTCCCCGGCCGGGGTGATTGGCAATACCCTGAGCACGATCCCGGTGCGCTCGCGCAGCAGTTGCCAGGGCACGATGTTGGCGTGATGCTCCATTGCAGTAAGGATGACCTCGTCACCCTCGCGCAAGCCCTGACCGAAGCTCGATGCAACGAGATTGATGGCCTCTGTCGTGCCGCGAACGAACACGATTTCCCGCGTGGACCGGGCGTTGATGAAGCGGCGCACGGACTCGCGTGCCGCCTCGAAATCGCCGGTGGCCCTTTCCGCCAACAGGTGCACGCCCCGGTGCACGTTCGCATTGTCGTGCCGGTAGTAGTGCTCCAGTGTGTCGAGCACCACACGCGGCTTCTGCGTGGTCGCCGCGTTGTCGAGGTAGGCGAGCGGATATCCGTGCACCTGCTGGTCGAGAATCGGAAAGTCGCGGCGCACGCGCTCCACGTCCCAGGGGGCGGTGGCCGTGGACAGGATGGCACTCATCGATCACCTCTCGAAGCCAGAGATGGGGGAAGTCCCCCGTACACGCGGAACGGGCGCTTTGTGTAGGCTGATCCCTACTTATGACCCCTGAGAATAGTCAAGTTCTCCCGGGGCGCTCCCGACGCCGATACAACAATCGGAAATGCAAGCCTCGGATCTAGCTCATAACTCTCTCTTTTTCCGCTCCTTTCACGTGCCACTTGAGTCTTCACATGAATTACAGCGAACTTCTGAAACTCTACCCCGCCCCTCACTGCGAGTGCCGGCTGGAAGGTCTTTACCTCGATGACGCGATGGAACACCCAGACTCCGGCGACAAGCCCTTTGTCTACACGAACTTCGTATCGAGCCTCGACGGCCGGATCGCCGTGGAAAATCCGCGCCTGGGCCGCCGCAGCGCACCCCCCGCGATCACGAACGCCCGCGACTGGCGCCTGTTCCAGGAACTCGCCGCCCGGGCTGACGCGATGATCGTCAGCGCCGCGTTCCTGCGCGGACTCGCGGCTGGGCGGACACAGGAAAAGCTGCCGCTGGGCAGCGACCCCGCATTCAAGGATCTCCATGCCTGGCGCAGGGAGAGGGGCTTGCCACCCCAGCCGGCCGTGGTAATTCTCAGCCGCAGCCTGGATGTCCCGCTCGCCGAACGCTGTGCAGACCTCGAGCGCCCCGTCTATTTCGCGATTGGGGACGGGGTGGCCCAGGACGATTCCGCGGCAGTGGAGGCCACCGGAGCCCGCATCCTCATCGCGGGTGCCGGCCAGCGCGTCGAAGGCCGGCCACTGATCGACGCCCTCGGGCAGGAAGGCCTTCAGCGCGTCTATTCCATCGCCGGGCCACGGGTACTGCATATGCTGCTGAAGGACGCCGTCCTCGACCGGCTCTACCTGACCCATTTCCAGCGACTCCTTGGGGGGAAACACTTCGACACACTGCTTGAAGGAGAGACGCTGGACCCACCCGCATCGTTCGTTCCCCACGCGCTGTACTACGACCCGAACACCGAGGGTCCGGCAGGGCAGTTTTTTGCCTCCTACGACATCCGCTGACGGGCCCGGGTGCAGTGGGTACAGGTTCGATCAGGCGAACCGTCCTGTACAACGCACCAACCGATTCATTGCGCTCAGGGGGGCGGGGGTCGCCGCCAACGCGGCTTCTTCGCCTGCCATTTCGCGACCAGGAAGGCCGGCACAAACACCAGCAGCAGAAACACGATCGCGGGCAACAGGCGTTCCAGTGCCTGGGAAAGCCCCAGGGCCACCACCAGCCAGGAAAGAAGCGCGAACAGAATCCCGGCGACCAGTGTAAAGAGCGACACGAAGATCAGATACGCGGCGAAAGGCCTTTGGTCAGGATGGCGCATGCGCCGGACCAACGGAACGGCGAGGATGAAGAAGGCAATCCAAACCATTAAGAAAGCTACGAAAGTTCCATTTTGCATGAGAGATGCCTCGTTGCCCTTAAAACGGGCCTTGGTTTACAGCGCCCCGGTTTGAGCCGCTTCCCGCCCAGCCTCACCGGCGCCAAACGGGATCCAGATCCTCGGGAACCGAACCGGAAGACGGTTGCGCCCCGGTGGCATAACCGCTCATCGGAAAACCTCCGGTGTCACGGTTGCTCGACCCGTCGTACCCGCCTCGGCACACTGTGGGCCCGGTTCATCTGCAGATTGGCGATGGCCCAAGTATGACCATGCCACGTTGGCTCCGTGAAAAGCCAGGCCGCGCGCTGGTGCTCAGCCTGCTCGTTGTCTATCTCGCCACCGGCGCCCACCACGCCTGGAAACCTCTTCCTGACGGGCTCGATGTGGCCAAACCTTACCGCACTGCCGAATCCATCGAATTTCTGGCCGATTCGACCTGGGTGGATTCTCAAGGCGACCAACACACCGAGCACGAGATATTCGATGCAGCGATGGAGATGATCGCGCAGGCACATTCGCTCGTGGTCGCGGATTTCTTTCTGGTGAACGAGTTTGCCGGCGACGCCACCGACGCCTTCCGCCCGCTGTCGAGCGAGTTTGTCCAAAGCATGGCGGAACGCCGCGCCCAAAGGCCCGAGCTCGAGGCATTGCTGATCACCGACCCGTTCAACACCCTGTATGGCGGCATCCCGCAACCCCTGTTCTCCAAACTGGAGGCACATGGAATCCCCGTGGTCGAGACCGATCTGCGAGTGTTACGCGACCCCAACCCGCTGTGGTCGGCCGCCTGGAGGATCTGCTGCCAGTGGTTCGGCAACAGCCAGCACGGGGGTTGGCTGCCGAACCCGGTCGGTGAAACACCCGTGAGCCTGCGCACCTATCTCGCGCTTCTGAACTTCAAGGCGAATCACCGCAAGACCTTGGTCACGGATGGGCCAGACGGCTGGACCGGACTGGTGACCTCCGGAAACCCGCATGACGCGAGCAGCCGGCACGACAATATCGCGGTGCGTTTCCGGGGCGACGCAGCACTGGATCTGCTGCACACCGAGAGGGCGGTCGTGGAGTTCTCGGACGGCACCCCGCTCGCCTTTCCGGATCCCACAGGCACCCGCACAGAGATCGACACGAAGGCCCGAATCCGCATCCTGACCGAATCGCGCATCCGCGATGCGGCGCGGGAAATGATCGATTCCGCAAGCCAGGGGGATCGGCTCGACCTGCTGATGTTCTACCTGTCCCACCGTGACATCGTGAAGGCCCTGCTGGATGCCAGGGAGCGAGGGGTCGCGCTGCGGGTCCTGCTCGACCCGAACCGCGACGCCTTCGGTCGGGAAAAGCGCGGCATTCCCAACCGGCAGGTGGCGCTGGAACTGCACTCGAACGACGTGCCCGTACGCTGGTGCAACACGTCAGGCGAACAGTGCCACGCGAAGATGCTCCTGCACCGTGCCGCCAATGGAGACGCCACATTGCTCGCGGGCTCAGCGAACTTCACCCGGCGCAACCTCGACAATTTCAACCTGGAAACCAACGTTCAGGTCCGGGCAGACGAGACCACGCCCGTGATCGCCGATGCCGCCGGATTCTTCGAGGCCCGCTGGCACAACGAGCCCGACCGTATCCACAGCCTCCCTTATCGCGAATTCGCCGACGAGTCCCGGTTGCGCTACTGGCGCTACCGCCTGATGGAGGCCACCGGCCTCTCGTCGTTCTGACCCGCCACCGGCGCGTACCGCTGGACCAGATCGCGGTGTGGTCAGTAGACAGCGGAACGTTCGCGGATCGCCGGCCCAAACAATCATGGCGATACGCGCCGCGCAACTGGGACATTGAATGACCTATGGAAAACATTGCGCTGACAACCGAAATGCTGATCGTGTTCGGCCTGCTGGGGCTGACCGTCGGCCTGTTCGTCACCGAGATCGTCCGTATCGATATCGGGGCCCTGCTGATCCTGTTCCTGATCGGCCTCGCCGGGTTGATCCCCGGCGTCGAACCGATCCTGGAGGCCGAAGAATTGCTCTCGGGACTCTCCTCGAACGCGGTCGTCGCGATCATCGCGGTGATGATCATCGGCGCCGGTCTGGACCGTGCGGGCGTGATGACCGAGGCGGCAAAGTGGATCCTGCGACTGGCCGGTCGCACCGAGCGCCGGGTGATGGCGGTCGTCTCGGGGGCTGTCGGCCTGATCACGAGCTTCATGCAGAACATCGGCGCCGCGGCGCTGTTCATGCCCGTACTGAACCGGATCGCCGGCGATGTCGGCGTCCCGAGATCACGCCTGCTGATGCCGATGGGCTTCGCGGCGATCGCGGGCGGCACGCTGACCCTGGTTGCCTCCAGCCCCCTGATCCTGCTCAACGACCTGATGCCCTCCGAACTCCAGGACTTCGGGCTGTTCGACGTCACCCCGATCGGGCTTGCACTACTGGCGCTGGTCATCGCCTATTTCTGGCTGCTGGGACGCTGGGTGCTGCCCGCGGCCCCGGAGACCTCCGACGACGAGTCGCGAGCCCGTAGCACATCGGACTATTTCAAGGACCTCTACGGCATCGACTTTGCCATTCGCGAACTGCGCGTCGGGTCCGACAGCCAGCTCGATGGCACGCCGATCGGAGAGTTCGAGAAGGAATACGGAGTATTCGTGATCGGCCTCGACGGCGGCGACGAAATGCGGATCGAACCACCGCGCGATGCCGAGATCCCGGCCGGCGGGCATCTTGCGATCCTCGGACCCATCGAGCATATCGAGGCAGCCAGCGATCGCGACCATATCGAGCTCCGCGACCGCCTCGAGGCGTTTGCGCACAGCATTTCACCCCGCCATGCAGGCATCGCGGAGCTGATCATCCCTCCCGGTTCATCACTGATCGGCGAGACGATCGGAGAGCTGCAGATGCGGCGAAGCTACGGCCTGACCGTGCTTCGAATCCAGCGCGGGGACGATGTCCTGCGCGAGGATCTCAGCAGCGTCGAATTCCAGGCCGGCGACACCCTGGTGGTGCATACGCGCTGGGAACGTTTGATGGATCTCGAAAAAGATCGGGATTTCATCGTGATGACCAGCCGGTACCCGAAACCACGACGACCCGAGGCCCCGTGCAAGGTCTGGCATGCGCTGGCTTCGCTGGCGCTGGCCCTCGGGCTGGTTCTGTTTTCGGATCTTCCGCTCGCGGTTGCGCTGCTCGGAGGCGCGCTGGGCATGGTCCTCAGCGGTGTGCTCAGCATGGATGACGCCTATCGTGCAGTGAGCTGGAAGACGGTTTTCCTGCTGGCCGGCCTGATTCCCCTGGGACTCGCCGCACAGCAATCGGGCGCGGCCGAGTGGATAGCGGTCAACGGCATGCACCTGATGGGCGATATCCCGGTCTGGACGATGCAGGCCGCGCTGTTCCTGCTCGTGACGTTCTTCACGCTGTTCATTTCCAACGTCGGTGCCACGGTGTTGCTTGTCCCGCTGTCCGTGAGCTTCGCAATGGTCGCCCAATCCAACGGGGTCGACGCGGACCCCCGTGTGTTCGCGCTGATCGTCGCCATCGCGGCGTCCAACGCGTTCCTGCTTCCGACCCACCAGGTGAATGCCCTGATTCTGGACCCCGGCGGATATCGCGTGATCGACTTCCTGCGTGCCGGCGGGCCAATCACACTGCTCTATCTCGTGATCGCGTTGCTGGTGATCAACCTGCTGTTCTGAGTTCAGCGCGGAGCCAGGATCCGGCTTCCGCGACCACCCGATCCCATTCCCTTCGCGACGCATAGGTAATGCTCCGCATTCGAATCCAGCGGCCCTTCTTGTTAGGGTGAGATGGTCAACCCTCACAATACGGAACAGGAGGCACCCACCATGATTCAGGGAATCAGGAAAGGCGCAGCCCTGGCCATCAACAAGTCGGCGGTGATCAACGATCCCAGCAGCTTCGAGAAGATGTCGAAGATCGGCCCTAAAGTCTGCCTGACCACCGCGAACGAACCCGGCTTTCTCGGGTTCCATGCGTTTCTGCAAACCGGGACGCACCCGCTGGCCGGGCGCTACGGCGCCGCGCAAGTGGTGACCGCGGACAGCCTGGAGGCGGTGATGGAGTCGCCGACCAATCTCAGGCTCAATCCACTCAACCTCTGGCAATACACGATCTGGGAGGACGCCGAAGCGCACGAACGCATGCACTACGAGCAGTTCGACCGGATCTTTGAGCTCTGCGGCGGCTGCCTCGACATGGTGGTCGATGGCCCCAGCGAACCGGTCTACACCATTGTCGAGGCCGACATGCCACGACTGGTCGGGCTCACGGATGTCCCGCAGGTGATGGGCGCCGCATTCGCGCAGCAGAAACCGGTTCCGAAGGTCCGCCTCGCGATGAAGCGACTGGTCGCGCTCGGAGAGCATTTCGTGCTCGAGGGCAAGGAGGAGGCCTTTCTCGAAGGCGCGATCCGCACCCTCGAGATGCTGAAGGAGAGCGCGCCGGGGATGATCGGCTGGATGATCCTGGAGAAGCAGGGCGAATCAGCCCTGAGCACCTTCCAGCTTTCGCCACCGGCATTCTGGGAATCGATGCAGACGCTTGGCGCCAACCCGCCGAAGTCGCGTCGGACCAACTACGGGGAATTCGGCAAGGACTACACGGGACCGCCGATCCCCAGCAGCGGGCCGAAGGAGTACCTGGTGCACATGGAGTGGGAGAGCCCCGACGCGCTGACCTTCGGTCTGGCGCTGACCGGCGTCAATCCGGAACTGCGGAAGATCCATGACGACGGCGTGCTCGCACATCTGGCCCGCCTGCCACCCTACTACCGGATTTTCGCCCCGGCGATGGAGGACATGGTCTTCTTCCACTGACGTCGACGCGCGTCGCGGGCCGGCCGCTGGAATCGGCGACCGGCCCCGCCGCGTTGCGCAACCCGGTCGATGCGCGCCGCAAAACGCGGGCCGTGGAGCGAAGCGTTCTGATCGCGCCCCCAGCGAACGATTCGTGACGTCCGGCGCATGCCGCGGCACTATGATGCTCTTTCGCGATCGAAGGGCGATCGAAGGAGCACGATGGCAACGCCCGAGTACTGGGAACGCGCCTGCGCTGAACTTTCCGCGGACGATCCGGTGATGGCCGCGCTGATTGAGCGCTACCCGGGCGTGGTACTGACCACGCGTGGCGATCCATTCCAGACGCTGGCGCGGGCGATCGTCGGGCAGCAGATCTCGGTGAAGGCGGCCGACAGCGTCTGGTCCCGGTTCGCCGGCTTCGTGCAGACGGTTCAGCCGGAACGCGTCACGGGGCTCGGGCTCGA
>PULL01000051.1 GCA_003550945.1 Thioalkalivibrio sp.
AACCGGTGCAGGGCGTTCTCCGGCAGGTAATCCGTCGCGCTTGCCGGGTGGAAACCTCCCTTGCGATCGTTCCAAAGCTCTCTCAGCATGACAATGTCCTTAGCGTGAAAATGCAGCCACGGAAGTACACAGAAGGCACGGGAAAGGGTCAAAGAGCGTTTTTAGCCACGGATGGACACGGATGTTTTTTGATTGAAACCTTATCCGTGTGTATCCGTGGCTCCTATTTTCATCCTTCGGGGCGACCCCCGCAGGGTCATGATCGTTAGGATAAAGACGCGGGCGCACCTCGGCGCGCGGCCGCGCGACCGAGTGCGAAGGCCTGTTCATTCATCGCGTGCAGCTTCTCGGCCAGGTGGGTGCGCATCGACGCGAGCCAGTGTTCCTCAGGAATGTCGAGCACCGTCGATGCCGCTCCGAGCAGGGCGACATTGAGGCTCTTGCGCTTCTTCAGCGGCTGCGACGCCAGCACGTCGGGTCCGATCAGACAGCCACCGGGCCTCAGCACGTACCGGTTGATGTCGACCTGCGTTTCTTCGAGCACCAGCAGCAGGTCGGCCTCGCCGGTCGGCACCATCGGGCTCAGCACCCGATCGCCGAAGCGCACGTCGCTGCTCACCGAGCCACCGCGCTGACTCATTCCGTGCAGTTCGCTTTTCTTCACGTCGAAACCCGCAAGGAAGGCCGCGCCGGCGAGAATGTCCGAGGCCTTGAGCACCCCCTGCCCGCCAAGGCCTGCAATCACCACGTTCCGTACTTTCGTCACAGGCTTCCCCCTTTCTCAGTCGTCGGCAACCGCCGCGCAGGCCTCCGCCCGCAGCTCCGCTGCAGCGGCGCGGTCGTACACGCGGATCTTCGGCGCCGCCAACACACAGGGCTGCTGGGCCACCACCAGCGATAGCTCCGGACGCGCGAGCAGGTCGGAAATAAGATCCTTCATCGACAGCTTCTTGTCGTTGGTCTGGACCACGTGCACGTTCTGCACACCCATCGCGCGCGCTAGCGCGGCAAAATCCATCTTGTGGGTCGGCGAGTGATCCAGCGCCCGACCGGTTCCCGGGTGTTCCTGCAGTCCGGTCATCGCCGTCGTGCCGTTGTCGAGGATCAGCACCAGATGTCCGGTGGGGGGCGGGTTATAGACCATCTCGGCGATCCCGGTGATGCCCGAATGCACGAAGGTCGAGTCCCCGATCACGCTGACGACCCGCCGGGCCTGTTCTTCCGGCAACACGTGGCGCAGACCCAGGCCAACACCGATGCTGGCCCCCATGCACACACAGGTGTCCATTGCCGAGAACGGAGGCAGCACGCCGAGGGTGTAGCAGCCGATGTCACCGGAAACGATGCAGTCGAGGTCCCGCAGGGCCTCGAACACGCCCCGGTGGGCGCAACCTGGACAGAGTTCCGGCGGTTTGCCACGCGGCGGCACCGGCTCAGGCGTGTTGTCGCGCTCGAGAATCCTGCGTACCCGCGCCACATCGAGTTCCCCGAAGCGAAACGCCTCGGGCTTGCCTTCCACTGGAATGCCGGCCGCGCGCAGATCCTCCACCAGCACAGGATCCCCTTCCTCGATCACGACCAACCGGTCGACCGACTGCGCGAACGAACGAAGACGCTCCATTGGCAGTGGATAGGTCATCCCGATGCTCAGATGGCTGGCTCCCGGCGCTGCTTCGCGCGCATGCACGGCGCTGACGCCGGTCGACAGAATCCCGAGTTCCGTACCGCCCGTCTCATGACGGACCGGTCCCTCGGCTTCGTTCCAGGCGGCGATTTCCGCGAGCTTTGCGCGCAGGCGCCGGTGCGCGGGCTTCGCGAACGCGGGGATCATCACCCGTGCCGGAATGTCGCGCAGGAAATTCGGCTCCGGCAGACCCTCCTCCGGCGCTCGCGGATGGACCACGGTCTTCGCGTGGCACACGCGCGTGGTCAGGCGAAGCAAAATGGGGATCTTCCAGCGCTCGGACAGTTCGAAGGCCAGCCGCGTGAAGTCGTAGGCTTCCTGCGAGTCCGCAGGTTCCAGCATCGGGACGGCGGCCGCTCGCGCAAGGCGCCGGTTGTCCTGTTCGTTCTGGCTCGACGCCATCCCCGGGTCGTCGGCCGAAACCACGACCAGGCCGCCCTCGACATCGGTATACGCGGCGGTGAACAGGGGATCCGCGGCGACATTCAAGCCAACGTGCTTCATGGTCACCAGCGCGCGCGCGCCGGCGAACGCGACGCCGATGCCCACCTCCAGCGCCACTTTCTCGTTGGGCGACCACTGTGCCTTGCCACCGAGCTGGTCGAGCGTTTCCAGAATCTCGGTGGACGGCGTACCGGGGTAGCCGGTACCCAAACGGACCCCTGCGTGCAGGGCCCCCAGTGCCACGGCCTCGTCGCCGTTCAACAACTGTCGATCGCTGTTCATCGTCTCCTCAGGGCAAAAATCCACCGGACGCAAAAGCCGACGGTCCTTTTGTCGCCACTGCCTCGGAAACTGCGACCGGCATGCCAGGCCGCTTGAGGCCAATCCTGTGCGATGATGGCCATGCCCTTTGGCGATTCCGGTCCGTCGTCAACCCGCATACCGTCTGGACGATAACCGGAGCCCGGTGATGGTTTTATTGATCCAGCGCAGTGAAACAGACGGATGCAGGTTCATCCGTCAAGGAGCATCGTGGGAATGGAGAGCTTCAAGGTCGTGCGCCCCGAGCACCTGAACCACTACGGGTTCCTGTTCGGGGGCTTTCTGCTGAAGTGGGTGGACGAGATCGCGTGGATTGCGGCGAGCCGCGACTACCCGGGCTATCACTTCGTGACCGTTGCGATGGACTGCGTCGAATTCCATCGGAGCGTCCACCAGGGCACGGTGCTCCGGTTCGCCTCCAACCGCACGGCACAGGGCAAGACGTCGCTGCACTATGCGGTGCAGGTGTTTGCGGACGACCTGGAAACCGGCGCGGAAGAGGCGATCTTTTCGACGACCGTGACCTTCGTCCGGGTCGATGACGAGGGCCACAAACTGGCGATTCCGCCCGATCACGCCGGGTAGGTTTGCCGGATTGACGTGACAGAACGGGGCGCACGTCCCGGGTGACCCGTAGGGCGCAAGAGCGCAGCGTCATCCGCGATGGAGCGTTGAGAGCGCCCTTGCTCCCGTGGCAAACCCAGCTTGGGAAAGGGGCATGACGGCCCTCGGCCTCTTCCGCCCTACACCTCGCGATGAAGCCGGCTACAGATCGCGACCCGCCTCCCGCTCCTCCAGCGCCCAGAGCCGGTCTTCGATTGTGACCGCGTCGGGTGAGGCGTTGCGCCGGATCAGGCCGTAGAGCAGTCCGGTCAGTGTCATCGCGATCGAGCCGAGATAGGCTGCGACCACATAGGGGTCATCGATACCAAGCATCTTGTTCGAGCGCCTCCGTCGGTTTGGCTGGGTCCGCTTTGCTTCTCGCGTCGGCTGACCCCTGCGCCAGTATGGTTCAATCGCTCCTGCCTTGTCCCGGGGCCGCGGCCCGGCCTGTTCCGGTGCTGTCCGGAAAGCAACGCCGCAGGTGTTCGGCGCCGGGCGGTTTCGTGAACGCGCTCACCACCACCAGCGTGATCAGCGAGGCGGGGAGCGCAATGATGATCGGATCCACCGCGGGCCAGTTCGGAACGTCGGCGAGCAGGCTGTTCTGCCCCCCGGTGATCCGCTGCACCAGTCCAATCGCGCTGGCCTCCCGCTCCTTGATGAACGCCAGCCAGAACAGCGACAGACTCATTCCAACGGACATCGACGCAAGCGCGCCCGCGCGCGTCACGCGGCGCGAGAACAGGCCGCCGATGTAGGCCGGCAGGAAGCTCGCGGCACAGAGCCCGAAGAAGATCGCGGTGAAGCGCGCCACCACGTATTCCTGCCGAATCGTGTAACTGATGGTCACCGCGAGCAGCAGGCCCAGCATGATCGCAAGACGCATCACCAGGATGCTGGGCTCGCGGCGCCGGCCACCGCGCGCGACACTCTCGTAGAGGTCCCTGCCCGCCGCCGTCCCGATGGTATGGAACTGGCTGGACATCGTGCTCATCGCAGCGGCGAGCAGGGCGAGAAAGAAAATCACACCAAACCAGCGCGGCAGAGCGGCGGTGATGTAGGTCGGGATGATCCGGTCGGCGTCGCCGCCGGTGTAGGTGGCCACAATGGACCGACCGGTCACGCGCTCGAACGACCGGCCTTCGATATCCTGCGCGGGCTGGCGGTCCGCAACCACCATCGGGACCACGACCGGCCCCCCGGTCCGCGGATGCAGAAGCGGAGTCCAGCGCTCGGGGGCCACCTCCTGCATCAGGCCGACGCGTGCACGACCTGTCTCCGCGCTGATCACCTCGATCACCTCGCCGTGAAGCAGCGGGCCGTGGCGCGCAAACCACGCATTGGAGAGGCTGCCCACCACGAAAGGCGTTCCCACCATCAGCAGGATGAAGAACGCCCCGATCGGTACCCCACGGTCGAGTTCGCGGCGGCTGCGCACGGTCATGAAACGGACGACCAGCTGCGGCTGCGCCAGCACACCAATCCCCACTCCGAGCACCAGCGCGGTAATCACCGTCCACCAGAGATCGTAGGTGCTCGCGCCCCAGCCAAAGGCCGGCATCGCCGTCCAGCCTCGATGACCGAGATCGGCCAGCGGCGGCGGGACCAAATCCGACATGTCAGTGAGTTCGCGATGGGCCTCGGTCACTCCCCCCAGCGCCATATACGTGAACACCAGCAGGAAGATCATCGCGAATATCATCACGAAGCCCTGCATCGTATCGGTGTACATCACCGCCTTGATCCCGCCCGGGATTACGTAGGCCGCCGTGATCAGTGCAAAGATCAGGAGCGCAACCTCGAATTCGATCCCGAACTGCGCCGCCGCAAACACGCTGCCGCCGGTCATCACCGCCGCCGCGTAGAGAGGCATGAACAGAAAGATCAGCGCGCCGGCAAATACCTGGATGCCGCGGCTCTGGTACCGCTGCCCCAGCAGCTCGGGAAAAGTGTGGGCCCCGAGGCGGTGCCCGAGACGCCGCGTCGGCTCGCCCAGCACGATGAATGCGATCAGGATGCCGACGCCGATGTTCAGCACGGTCAGCCACAGCAGACTCATCCCGAACAGCCCCGCGACCCCGCCGAACCCAACGATCGCCGCGGTGGAGATGAAGGTGGCCCCGTAGGAGACCGCCATCACGACCGGGTGCGCGGAGCGTCCGCCGACGAGAAAATCGGCCGCGGAGCGGGTGCCGCGGTACCCGAGCCAGCCAAGGTAGGCAGTGGCCGACAGGTAGACCAGGATCACGATGATGTCGATCCAGCCTACGGACGGGTGGCCTGCCATGAATCCCCCTGAACACACCGGCGTTACCGATGCTTCACCCGGCGGGGCGAAACACCGACGGCTCCTCGGGTTCCACGGGGATTGCCGGTGTTTCAGGCCCTACCCGATGTCCCGACGGCTCCGGGTCGCGACAGCCCCCCGTATACCTGCGCTGCCCAGAGGGTTGAATCATACCAGAGCCGGCGCGGGCTTCGGTCTGCGATAGCCTGCCCGCGAAGTGCCGCGGCCGGCAGAGTGGTCCGGAGCTGGAGTGGGCTCGAGGACTATGGTCTGCTCAGGACTGCGCCTTGCTGCAGGGTTATTCAGGCCCCTGGTCGGAAGATGGCCGCGATGGCGAGCATGATCCAGCTGACGATGAACAGCGTGCCTCCGATCGGCGCCACCGCGCCGAGCCATCGGGGCGCGCCCAGCGCCAGCGCGTACAGGCTTCCCGAGAACAGCAGCACGCCAAGGGTCATTGCGATGACCGCGGCCAGACCCCAGCCGGGGTGCACCCGTTCCCAGAGCGCGGCAACGAGCAGGATGCCCAGCGCGTGCACGAATTGATACTGGACCCCGGTCTGCCAGATCGCGAGCGCACGCTCGGAGAGGCGCGCCTCGAGCCCATGGGCGCCGAAAGCGCCCAGCGCCACAGCCGCGCCGGCCAGAGCCGCACCCAATACAATCACTGTACTTGCTACCATGTCGCGACTGACCTCGCGTTTTCGGTGTTCACAGATTCGGCAGCCCCCGCACCCCGCTCAACGCGATCCCCGAGGCTGGAGCCAAACGATGAAGATCTGGGTCGATGCCGATGCCTGCCCGGTGGCAATCAAGGAGATCCTGTTCCGTGCCGCGGAGCGGGTCAAGCTGACGGTGACCCTGGTGGCCAACCAGCCGGTGCGCGTGCCCCCTTCCCGCTTCGTGCGCATGCTGCAGGTCGGAGCGGGCTTCGATGTCGCCGATCAGGAAATCGTCGCTCGTGTCGAACCCGGCGACCTGGTGATCACCGCCGACATCCCGCTGGCCGCCGAGGTGATCGCAAAGGGTGGCCACGCGCTGAATCCCCGGGGTGAAATGTACAGCGCCGAAACCATCCGCTCGCGCCTCGACATGCGCAACTTCATGGAGACCCTGCGCGCCTCGGGCGTCGACACCGGGGGACCTTCAGCCTTGCACCCGCGCGACCGCCAGGCCTTCGCGAACCAGCTCGACCGTTTTCTGCACCAGCGCCTCGCCCAAAAGTGAGCACGCCGTTCCGAGGATCGGACCAGGAGCCCCGTCAATACACCAACAGCGTGTTGCCGACCCCGCTATCTTCGCAGGCCAACGCCATTCCGCTCGGACGCTCGATGGTGTTGTCGTTGCCGTCGACACGGCAGGCGCGAACCGTGTGCCTCGTGTTTTCGAAACGGAGCAGGTTGTTGTCGCCGTCGATACGGATTTCACAGGCCACTCCCCTGCCCGTGACCCGTACCAGGTTCCCCGAACCTGTGACCCGAATCGCGTAGTACGCTCCGTCCGGGTCGATGGACAGATCTGCAGCGACATCCTGCACCATGTAGGTCATGGGGCTTGCGCAGCGACGGTCTTCCCAATCGTCGCAGTCACCGAAACAGGAGCTCACACTCCACTGGCAGCCGAGCAACAGGGCCGCCAGCGCAACGTACAGCAGAGACTCAGCTACCCGACCCATCAGTGATTGCCGATTGGCGTTCATGCCTGCGCGCAAGCCTATCGAGCCACGCGGCCTGCTGTGTGGGTGTTAGCACGCTCGCTCCCATCCGCCGCACTTTCCGATGAAGCCTGCCATCTTCAATGGAGGATAGACAACTCCGCGGACCCGCTCCTTGGAGAGCGCCCCGAGACCTCGTCGCAGCGCGGCTGGCGCATCTCCCGCCATCCGGCCAAAACGTGCTGGACCCGGGACTTGCCCAGAATCTTGCCACGCGCACTCGGGCAGCCATACGATGGACGCACGCCAACCCACCTGACCCGGAGAATCCAGGGTCAACGCCCCGAGAGCATCGCATGAGTGACGACCGCTGGAAGATTTTCAGACTGGAGGATCTCTCGGCCAAAGTGGCCGGTGATGCCCCGAAATTCCACGAATTTCTGCGCGCACCCTCGATCAGCTGCGCTGTGTACCAGTTGCCGGCCGGTGCCCGGGACATGCAGGCGCCGCACCTCGAAGACGAGGTCTACTTCGTGGTGTCCGGCCGTGCCCGCCTCGACGTGGGGGGCGAACAGCATGAGGTCAAGCCCGGCATGATCCTGTACGTCCGCGCCACGGAAGAGCATTCGTTCTTCCACATCGAGGAGGATCTGACCCTGATTGCGGTCTTCGGAGCCGCGAAAGCGCCTGCCATGAGCGCAGTGAGATAAGCGCGCCACCAGGCGCCCGCTCACCGCACAGGCGACCTGCGGTTTCCTTAGCAAGGCAGAACGATCCATGACCGATTCCCACCAGCAGGCCGCCCGACAGGCGGCATTGAACTATCACGAGCTGCCGACGCCCGGCAAGCTTGAAGTCAAGGCCACCAAGCCGCTGGCCAACGGCCGCGACCTGGCCCGCGCCTACTCCCCCGGCGTGGCCGAGGCATGTCGCGAGATCGTCGCCAATCCGGTCGATGCCGCCCGCTACACCGCTCGGGGCAACCTCGTGGCGGTGGTCACCAACGGGACGGCGGTGCTCGGCCTGGGCAACATCGGCCCGCTGGCGGCCAAGCCGGTGATGGAAGGCAAGGCGGTCCTGTTCAAGAAATTCGCCAACATCGACTGCTTCGACCTCGAGCTGAACGAATCCGACCCCGAGCGCCTGGCCGAGCTGGTCTGTGCGCTCGAGCCCGCGTTCGGCGCCATCAACCTCGAAGACATCAAGGCCCCGGACTGTTTCGTGGTCGAGCGCATCTGCCGGGAGCGCATGAACATTCCGGTGTTCCACGACGACCAGCACGGCACCGCCATCGTCGTGGCCGCGGCGCTGACCAACGCGCTGCAGGTGACCGGGCGGCGCTTCGAGGACATCAAGGTGGTCTCCACGGGTGGTGGGGCCGCCGGCATCGCCTGCCTGAACATGCTGGTCAAGGTCGGCGTCCCCCGGGAACACATCTGGCTCTGCGACATCCACGGGTTGGTCCACCAAGGCCGTGCGCAGGACATGACGCCGGAGAAAGCGGCCTTCGCACAGGACACCCCGCTGCGCAGCCTCGATGAGGTGATCGAGGGTGCGCACCTGTTTCTCGGCCTCTCGGGACCGGGCGCCATCACGCCGACGCAGGTCGCACGGATGGCCGAACGGCCAATGGTGTTCGCGCTGGCCAACCCGATGCCGGAGATCCTGCCTGACGAGGTACGGGAGGTCGCGCCGGAGGCGGTGATCGCCACCGGGCGCTCGGATTACCCAAACCAGGTCAACAATGTCCTGTGTTTCCCGTTCATCTTCCGCGGTGCACTCGACGTCGGCGCCAGCGAGATCAACGACGCCATGCAGATCGCCTGCGTCGAGGCGCTGGCCGCACTGGCCCGTGCCACCACCTCGGCCGAAGCCGCCGCCGCGTACCAGAACGAAAGCCTGCGCTTCGGCCCTGAATCCCTGATCCCCAAGCCCTTCGATCCACGACTGATGGGTGTGATCGCCCCGGCGGTGGCCCGCGCGGCGATGGAATCGGGGGTGGCCACACGGCCGATCGACGACCTCGCCATCTACAAGCAGCAGCTCGACGGCTCGGTGTTCCGCTCCGCGATGATCATGCGCCCGGTGTTCGAGCGGGCACGGAGCAGCACCCGGCGAATCGTGTTTGCAGAAGGCGAAGACGAGCGCGTGCTGCGTACCGCCCACGCCATGCTTGAGGAAAGCAGTCTGATCCCGATCCTGCTCGGGCGGCCAGACGTGGTGGAGACGCGCTGCGAGCGGGCAGGCCTGCCGATCCGCCCGGGCCGGGACTTCGAAGTGGCCAATCCGGACAGCGATCCGCGTTACCGCCAATACTGGACCGCCTACCATGAGATCATGCAGCGCCGCGGCGTGACGCCCGACATCGCAAAGAACGTCCTGCGCACCAACACCACCGCCATCGGCGCGGTGATGGTGCAGCAGGGCGACGCCGACAGCCTCATCTGCGGTACCTACGGTCAGTTCCTCTGGCATTTGAAGTACGTGCGCCGCGTGCTGGCTGGCGACGGCTGTATGCCCGTGGGTGCACTCAGCCTGATGATCCTCGAGGACGGGCCGCTGTTCATCGGCGACACCCAGGTGAACCCTGAACCCACCCCCGAGCAGATCGCAGCTTCAGTGATGAGTGCCGCGCGGCACGTGCGCCGCTTCGGCCTGACGCCGCAGGTGGCGCTATGCTCGCACTCGCAGTTCGGCAACCTCGAAACTTCGAGCGGCCGGCGCATGCGCGACGCCCTGCAGCTTCTCGATGACAGCGAGCCGGATTTTGCCTACGAAGGCGAGATGTCCGTGGACCTCGCGCTCGACCCGGCGCTGCGCGAGCGGAGCTTCCCCAACTCGCGCATCGAGGGTCCGGCCAATGTGCTGATCTTCGCCTTCACCGATGCTGCCAACGGCGTGCGCAACATCCTCAAGATGCGTGCCAACGGTCTGGAGGTCGGCCCGGTCCTGATGGGCATGCGAAACCGCGCGCACATCGTTACACCATCGGTTACTGCCCGCGGTCTGCTCAATACGGCAATGCTGGCCGGCACTCCCGTCGCCCCGGACGATCCACGAGTAAAGGCGAACGGTGTGGCATGGTGCCAATAACTCGTTATTGGTGCTGTCGGCTGGACCAATGGCATGAAACAGCAGGAGGGCCAACACGCGTTACCCAAGGGTAACTCCATCGCGTTTTTCTGCTCCACGCGCGTCACCGATCGGTAACCCAATCCTCCGCACGCCCCCGCTGAAGCCTCGGCACACCGAACCCCAATCGCGCCACAGGTTGGATCGGCTCGACCCATCACCCGGTCTGGCACATGGCTTGCTCCGCGTTTGAATGAAGGATTCGATTTTTTCGAAGGGACGTATGCATCATGCCGGTCAATCTGCCGCCCATTAGTGCGATCGAGGCCTACGAGCGCTACATCGTGCGCAGCCTCTTTCGCCCATGGACGGAGGACCTGATTGCCCGGATCGACCGAATCACTGCCACGCGCATCCTCGATCTTGCATGCGGTACCGGAATCGTCATCCGAACGCTCGCGCCCCGGGTCCCTGCCAATGTAGCCTTCACCGGGCTCGATATCTCACCGGGGATGCTGGCCAAAGCCGAGGCCCTGACGGAAGATCTCGAGGTGCCGCTCGAGTGGCAGGAGGGCTGCGCGACCTGCATGCCTTTCCCGGAAGATGCGTTCGAAGTCATCCTGTGCCAGCAGGGACTGCAGTTCTTTCCCGACCACTACGCCGGCCTGAAGGAGATCCAGCGCGTGCTGGTGCCCGGCGGCCGTGCGGTCATCAGCGTCTGGGGGCCCCTGGAAAGCAACCCGTTCTACGGCGTGATCGATGAGCTCGTGTCGGCCCACCTCGCGGAGGGGGCCCTCGCCGCACCGTTCTCCCTCAGCGATTCCGCGCAGCTCCATGACCTCGCCACGTCGGCCGGCCTCAAGGTCGAGTCACTGGAGTCCGTCGATCTCGAAATCCACGCGACCGAACCCCGTTATTTCGCGGCCATGTGCCTGCGCGGCGCCACGGCAGTGCTGCGCGAGTTCGCAGCGCTGACGCAAGCGGCACGGAAGGAAGTGCTGGAGCGGATGCACGCGGCGATGGACAAGGCTCTGCGCCGCTTCCAAAGGAACGACGAACTCGTGTTTCGGACGACCGCGAACGTTTTGACCGTGACCAGCTAAGGGCCGGGCCTGTTTTCCAAAGGGAGGCTTGAGCGGCGAGCCATCCCTCGTCATTCCACAGCATCCATCCCCAGCCGCTTCATCCGCTCCCAGAGATTCTTGCGGCTGATACCCAGCGCATCCGCCGTGGCCGCGATGCGTCCGCCGTGCTCAGCCAGCGCGGTCTGGATGTGTTCACGCTCGCAGGCCCGCAGGTAGTCGTAGAGGTCCGCGCCCCTGACCTGCGGCCTTTCCGCGGGCAGCGCGGTGCCGCCGTCATCGAACAGGGTTTCGGGTACCAGATGGTCCCCTGCGCTCATCACGCAGGCCCGGTCGATCGCGTTTCTGAGTTCACGCACGTTGCCTGGCCATGCGGAGGTCAGCAGTGCCTGCTCGCCCGCGACGGTCAGCTTCTTCACCGACTCGCCGCCCCGCGCGCAGGCCTCCGCCAGGAATCGCTGTGCCAGCCAGAGAATGTCATCGCGACGCTCGCGGAGCGGCGGAATGCGCAGGTGAACCACGTGAATGCGGTAGAACAGGTCTTCACGAAAGCGCCCTTCGGTCACTTCGGCACGAAGGTCCCGGTGAGTGGCACAGATCAGACGGAAATCGACCGGGATGCTTCGGGCTCCCCCGACGCGAATCACTTCCCGGTCCTGCAGCACGCGCAGCAGCTTGACCTGCATCAGCGGAGGCATGTCACCGATCTCGTCGAGGAAAAGCGTCCCGCCGTGCGCCTGTTCGAACACTCCGGGCCGGGTCCGCAAGGCACCGGTGAAAGCGCCTTTCTCGTGCCCGAACAGTTCCGCCTCGAGCAGGGTCTCGGTCAAACCACCACAGTTCACGGCGACGAACGGCCCGGCCGCATTACCACTGAGGGCGTGCAGCTCGCGGGCCACGACCTCCTTGCCAACGCCGGACTCACCGGTGATCAGGATGCTCGTCCCCTGCTGCGCCAGGCGCGGCAGCAGGCTCGCGATGTGCCGCATCACCGGCGACACACCCAGCCGCTCGGCGTAGGCGGCAGGCACCGGGACCTGCAGATACTGCCGCAGCCGATCGACCAGTGAGTCGAGGTCGAAGGGCTTGGTGATGTAGTCAGCTGCGCCCTGCTTCAGCAGGTCCACCGCGCGGTCAACCGAACCATGGCCCGTGATGAACAGCCACGGCGGCATGGCCACCCCCGCCGCGCGCAGGGACTCGAACAGCTCATCGCCGCGCCCGTCACGCAGCCGGATATCGCTGATGACCAGTGCGTAGTCCCGCTCGCGCAGGGCCGCACGGGCACCCTGCACATCCTGGTACCAGTCGAACGCAAGGCCCTCCAGCTGAAAACGGTCCGAGAGGGACTCTCCCATGATCGGGTCGTCCTCGATGAGGCAGATCCTCGCTTCGGCACTCACACCTGTTCCCCTTCGGGTACGGGCAGATAAACATCGAATCGGGTCTCACCGTCGTCACCACTGGTCACCTCCACCCGTCCCCGGAGCTGGCTCACCAGCTGATAGGTGACCCACAGACCCAGCCCGCTGCCCTGACCGGAACCGCTGACGAAGGGTTCGAACAGATGCTGCATCTGCTCCTGCGCGATGGGTCGGCCGTGATTCATCACCCCGATGTGGAGAAAGCGTCCGGACAGACGCAGGTCACAGGTCACGTTGCCGCCAGGCTCGCTGGCCTGAATCGCGTTCAGCACCAGGTTCAGCAGGATCTGCCGGACCGGCGAGGAAGGCAGGTTCAACCTCGTACCCACCGCACTGTGCCACTCCACCTTCACCGCACGCTTCTGGGCGTCCGGGCCGACCAGGGTCTGGATGTCCTGCAGGTCCTGCGGAGTCAGCGCGTGCTGACTAAGACGTGCCTCGACCAGCAAGGCACCCACCGTGTCGCGGATCTGCTTCAGACCGCGGTCAAGCAGCGACAGCGTGCGTGCGGTCAGGGGATCCGCCTCGCCGTGCCTTCGGTGTGTACTGATTGCGTTCAGCATACCCCCGAGCGGGTTGTTGATTTCGTGCGCGATGCCGGCGGTAATCCGGCCCACGGCCGCAAGCCGCTCGCTCGCCAGCATCCCCTGCTCCAGCGCCGCCTTGTCCCGCAGCTGCGAGAGCAATTGGCGGAACGAGCGCCCCAACTGCCCGATCTCGTCCCTGGAATCGGGAAGAGTGCAGGCATCCTCGGACGGAAGCCGATCGCCGAGCTGATTCATGCAGCCCGACAGATGCACCAGCGGCTCCGCAACCCTTCGTCCCAACCACCAGGTCAGCGGCAGCATCAGCACCAGAACGACTCCGGTCGCGAACAGCGCCCGGCTGACGATGCTCTGGAATCGCGGCAGCACCAGCGCGCGGGGGTAGGCCAGCACGAGGCTGCCCAGGGCAACACCGTCGAAATGGATCGGGACGACGAATAGGAAGTGCTCGGAATCCGCGGGGGCCAGCGCCTGGAAACCAGCCTCCATAATCCCCTCCAACCGTCCCGGCAGGGCCGCAAAGGGAGCGTCGACATCGGGCAGAGCCGTTCCGATCGGAAACCGGCGTGGCTCGCTGGCCACATAAACTCGCTGATCATTGTCCAGCACGATTAGCGAGTCCGCGCCGAGGGGCCATGGATCCACCGGATCGAACGGAGCGTGGATCAGCGCGTAGACGCGCCAGAGATCGTCGTGGATCAACGGCTGCACCAGCGTAGTAGCCAACAACCGGGCCGTGCTCTCCGCGCTGTTGAACAGGTCCTGCCGACTCTGCTGGTATTCGCGCACCAGAATCGCACTGGTCAGCAGCAACGCCGTGACAAGAACCAGGGCTGAGGCCTGTAACGGGAGCTTGTAGCGGAGGCTGAGGTTGGGCAGGGTCGGATCAAACACGCCGCAGTTCCTCTGCCATCAGCAGGATGTCGTCATAGTCGCTGCGCTCCCCCCGGGTGAAGCCGGTCAGGCCCAGTTGCTCGAGCAGGTCCCGTCCCTCCGGATCTTCGTGCATGGCCAGGAACAGCTCCGACAATTTCTCGCGGCGCGCGGTCGGCAGCTGGGTGCCCATCACCAGTGGCGGGAAGCCGAAGTACGGTGACCGCTCCACGATCCGGGTACGGTCCGTGATATCGGGACGCTGCCGCGAGAGCATGTCCCAGACATAGCCATCCACCGCCCCTGCTTCCGCCAGCCCGGCCGCGACGGCCTCGATCACGCGGCGATGTGACCAGGTGAAAAAGGTTCGCCGAAAGAACTGCTCGGGTCGGAACTGGAGAACCGAGAGAACGTATTGGGGGAACAGGTATCCCGAGTTGGACAGCGGGTCGGAGAAGGCGAAGATACGCCCTTCCAGATCCGTCAGTGCTCTGGAGGTGGAATCCTCGTCCCATACCAGGATGTAGCTTCGGTAGAGCGGCCGACCCGCGTACAGCGGGATCGCCAGCAGACCGAGACGGTCGGCGTTCAGGGCATAGGGATAGCCACACAGCCAAGCCAGGTCCAGATGGCCGCGTAACAGCAAATCCGTGACTTCCTGGTAGCTGGCGCGCTGCACGAATTCGACGGGTGCGCCCAACTTCTCTCCGAGGTAGGCGCGCCATTTCTTCAGAAACGCGACCTGGTCCTCGAGCAGGACCGGGGTCAGACCGATCCGGTACGGCTCGGCCGACTGCACGGCCGAAGCCCTGAACAGCCCGGTGAGCAGAAGGCCCGAGGCGAGGAATTCCCTTCTTCTGATCATGATTTCAGTCTAGTCGATACCGGGGCAACGGGGCGGTCCGCACGGTTCCCCGAATCAGCACCTGAGCCCCGGTAAAACCGGTTACCACGCGGTAACTAGTGCGGGCACGGCGGCGTGTGGGGGCATTGTCGTTGTGGCCGCACTGATCAAGCTCGTGCCCCGGGGTATCCCCGGAATCCCCGGGGTCGGACCAAGACAGGTCACTGTTTTTATTTGGAAAACGGGCCAAAAAAGGGGTTGAATCGGGCCTTCGAGGGCCATTTTGGTGGTCTAAAACGACCGCCGAGAATGAGTGTGCGGCGGCGCCGCCGATTCCAATCGCAGAACAGGGACAAGCACCCGTGCCGCAAGCGACACAGGGAGAGCAAATTCTCGCAATTCCTGAAACGATTGGTGGAGACCGGGGTCACCTCCACATCGGCCCTCTTCGCTTAGACCCTGGGTAAACTCCAGCGCATCGCGCGAGGCGAGCAGCATGTCGAGCAGGAGCGATAGGTCTCGATCCGGAAGTTCAGCCAAAAACCGATTCGCGTTCGCGCTGGATCGATCGTCGGCGAATGTAATTACGGCTTCTACCAAGCGCACAGCGTTCGATGAGGTCGACAGGCCGCTGAAGCAGCCGCTCCAGATCCTGCTCGAAGCCGAAAAAGCGCTTCAGCGGTGAGAGGTCTGTCTCCGGCCCGAACTCGACCAGGAAATCCGCATCGCTGCGCTCGGGTGCGAAATCCTTTCCGCGGGCGGCCGATCCGAAAACTTCCAAGCGGCGCACACCGTAACGGCGGCACAACTCGGCAATGTCGGGTTTCTTCTGGGCGATCTCCGGGTGCATCGGTGTTCAGGTCTTCCCCGCTGAAGAAATTATAGCGCCGGTGGTGCCAACCCTGAGCCCTGAGCATCACCGGACAGGGTCAAGAGGGCGTGAAAGTCGGCATCCAAGGTGACCACGACGGCGTTTTCCTGGCGGGCGCGCTCCAGGATCTGGCTGTCACTGGCTCGGCTCATTCCCAACCCGGCTACATGGCTGGTCTCGATCTGGCATGGCCGCAGGTAAACCAGAGCGCTACGCGGCAGTCCTTGATCGAGCAGCAGTCGCATCAGGCGGCACCCAGAAGGATTTCTTCGTCGTCGAGATAGCTGGCGGCAAATTCCAGGGCTTGGCGCAGGTCCTCGTCCTCCAGTTCCGGATACTCATGCTTCAGCTCGGCCCGATCCGGGTAGACCGCCATGGCACGCACCACCCGCTTGACGGTTAGGCGCATGC